>JAEZBU010000238.1 GCA_023426855.1 Pseudomonadota bacterium
GCTTCGGGGTGGCCGGGCGGGGGAGTGGGCCGGCTAGGTGCTTCCGCCTAAGGCGGAAAGACTTTAATTTACAGGATCGCCGGTTCGCCGGCGATCAGGTCATGTACTGGCCACCGTTGGCATCAAGGCAGGCGCCGGTGATGAAGCCGGCGTCATCGGCTGCCAGGAAGGTCACGCAGCGCGCGATCTCCTCGGCGGTGCCCAGCCGGCCGACCGGGATCAGCGGCAGGATCTTGGTGTCGAGCACCTCTTTCGGCACCGCCGCCACCATTTCCGTATTGATGTAACCCGGCGCGATGACGTTGCAGGTGATGCCCTTGGCGGCGCCTTCCAGCGCAACCGCCTTGGTGAAGCCCAGCAAACCGGCCTTGGCCGCCGCATAATTGGCCTGCCCCATCTGCCCCTTGCGACCATTGATCGACGAGATCGAGATGATGCGACCGAAGCTGCGCGAGCGCATGCTGTCGATCACGAGCCGGGTGAGATTGAACACCGAATCCAGATTGGTCCGGATAACCGCGTCCCAGTTGTCCTTGGTCATCCGGTGCAGCATGCCATCGCGGGTAATGCCAGCGTTGTTGACCAGCACATCGACGGGACCGAGATCCTTGACGATCTGGGCGACGCCCTTTTCGCAGGCGGCATAGTCACCGACGTCGAACTTGAAGACCGGAATTCCCGTTTCGGCCTGGAATTCGGTTGCGGCAGCGTCGTTGCCGCCGTAGTTCGCGGCAACCCGGTAGCCCTTGTTCTTGAGCGCGACTGAAATTGCCGCGCCAATGCCGCGCGTGCCTCCGGTTACAACCGCCACACGTGCCATGGTATTCCCTCCCGTACTCGTACTCGACGTTTATTGTCCGATAGGCGGGTTTTGTTGAAGTTAAGAGCTGGCGATGCGGATATCGCCAGCCCTCATTTATTGCTTTGACGCCCGTCAATCACGCTCTACGCACATGGCGACACCCATGCCGCCGCCGATGCACAGCGTCGCCAAGCCCTTCTTGGCGTTGCGGCGCTTCATCTCGAACAGCAACGTATTGAGGACCCGCGCCCCCGACGCGCCGATCGGGTGACCGATGGCAATGGCGCCGCCGTTGACGTTAACCTTGTCGGTATCCCATCCGAGACCCTTGTTCACCGCGCAGGCTTGCGCAGCGAACGCCTCGTTGGCCTCGATCAGGTCGAGGTCGGCGACAGTCCAGCCGGCCTGCTCGAGCGCCTTCTTGGATGCCGGGATCGGGCCGGTGCCCATGATCGACGGATCGACGCCGGCATGCGCCCACGACACGATTCGTGCCAGCGGCGTGATCCCGCGCTTCTTGGCTTCCGCCAGCGTCATCAGGACCACCGCTGCCGCGCCATCATTGATGCCCGACGCGTTGCCGGCGGTGACGGTGCCGTCCTTCTCGAACGCCGGACGCAGCTTGACGAGGCTGTCGTAGGTCGCGCCGTCGCGGATGTATTCATCCTCGGAAACAACCGTCTCGCCCTTGCGGGTCTTGATCGTGACCGGCGTGATTTCGTCCTTGAACTTGCCGGCCTTCTTGGCCGCCTCGGCCTTGTTCTGCGAGGCAACGGCAAAGCGATCCTGCTCCTCGCGGGTGATCTGCCACTGGCGCGCGACGTTCTCGGCGGTCGTGCCCATGTGATAGCCGTTGAAGGCGTCCCACAGGCCATCCTTGATCATGGTATCGACGAACTTCACGTCACCCATCTTGGTGCCGTCGCGCAGGTGCGCGACGTGTGGTGCCTGGCTCATGCTCTCCTGGCCACCGGCAACGACGATCGACGACGAGCCGAGCTGGATCTGCTGGGCACCGAGCGCAACAGCCCTGAGGCCGGAACCGCAAAGCTGATTCATGCCCCAGGCCGGGCTATCGACCGGAACGCCTGCAGCGATCGAGGCCTGACGCGCCGGGTTCTGGCCCTCGCCTGCCGCCAGGATCTGCCCCATGATCACTTCGGATACATCACCGGGTTCGATGTTTGCCCGCTCGATGGCCGCCTTGATCGCGATCTTACCGAGCTCGTGCGCGGGCAGGCTCGCCAGTGCGCCGTTAAACGACCCAACCGGGGTACGCGCTGCGCTCGCGATGACAATCGTCGAGTTGTCTGCGCTCATTCGTTTGTCTCCTGGGGTGGCCCGGAATTGATCCGGGACAAGGCGTGGACTAGGATCTGGACACATATATAGAGACGCTGGCTGTCGAATTACGATAGCAGCCCTTCGCCGAGCCCGGCAATGCGGGCGTTGCGCATTAACCCAGACGACCGACACGACTTCCGAATGGGAGTTGCCAGACTTTAGAGCTGTGCTAGCCTAGGTGCCGGGAGTCTAACCACAAGAAATGACCGCCATGCTCAGCAAGAACGACCCAGCCGGCGACAAGAAAGAAGCGGTGGTCATTAAAAAGTACGCCAACAGGCGGCTGTATAATACTGAGACAAGCACATACGTAACACTGGAGGATCTTGCCGCGATGGTGAGGTCCGACCGGGACTTTGTCGTTTTTGATGCCAAAACCGGCGATGATCTGACCCACTCCGTGCTCACACAGATTATCGTCGAGCAGGAAGGACGGTCGGGCGGGCAGACGCTGCTGCCGATCCCATTCTTGCGTCAGCTCATCCGCTTTTATGACGACAGCATCGGCAAAATGGTGCCGAGCTATCTGCAGATGAGCCTGGAAACGCTGGTCAAGGAACAGGAACGGTTCCGCACGCAGTTCTCGCATATCCTGGGGCAGAACCCGTTCGGTGCGGCTGCCTTCGACGCCATGCAGGAACAGACCCGCAAGAACATGGCCATGTTCGAGAACGCCATGTCCATGTGGACACCGTTCACCGGCGTTAAACCGGGCGCGGCAAACGCGCCACCGGCGGCAGGCCCAAACAGGCCAGAGCCCGCGGCCGAAGAGCCCGCGAAGACGTCGGCAGGAGACACTCCCGCCAAGGCCGAGCTGGAAGAGCTGAGAGAACAGCTTGCATCCATGCAGGCCAAGATCGAAAAGCTGTCCAGCAGCCGCGACTGAGCTGCCCGCCATCAGGCAGCACTTCGACAGCTACGCCGACTTCCTCAACAGCATCGGGGGCTCCATCAGAACCGGCTCGCCGACGTGGAAGCCCTGGAGATAATCGATCCCGGCTTCGGTCAGCATCTCGATGGTCTGGTCGTCGCCGACCCATTCCGCCACCGTTTCCATCTCGAAATGGCGGCTCAAGTCGATCATCGCCTTGATGAAAACCCGGTCGCTGCTGTTGCGCGACATGTCCTTTACGAACGCGCCGTCGATCTTGACCATATCGACCGGCAGCCGCTTCAAATTCGCAAACGACGTGTAACCCGCGCCGAAGTCGTCGATGGCGACCCGGCAGCCGAGCTCTTTCAGCGTGTCCACAAACAGGGCTGACTGATCGACGTCCTGGAGGGCGCTCGTTTCAGTGATCTCGATGGTCAGTCGCTCTGCCACACATCGCGTGCCGGCGAGGCTGCGCAGCGTGGCAAGCCACTCACGATCGCTGCAGGTCAGAGCTGACACATTGAGAGCCAGGCGAAGTGACGGGTCGCGCTTCAACAGGTCGATCGCAAACTCTAGCGCGCGACGGTCGAGAAGATGCGCCAATCCTAGCTGTTCCGCCACGCCGATGAATTGACCGGCCGCGACTGTCGTGCCGTCGTGATGCACGATGCGCAACAGGCATTCGTGAAAAACGGGCTGACCTGTTCTGGCCGAAACAATCGGCTGCAGCGCCAATCTCACCCGATTGTCATGGAGCGCGGCCATGATTTCGCGCGCAATGGCCAGATTCCGTGACCGATCCGATCGCCGATGCGTACCTGAGGCAAACGCGTAAAAGCCGTCGCTGGGGTTCAACCTGGCATGAGAAAGCGCCAGCATGGCACTATCGATCGCCTTCTGGATGCTGTCGGCCTGGCTGGGGATCAGAACACCGCCGACCGAAATCGTCGCGGCCACCTCGCAATCCGTCGTCCCAATGCTCGCGTTGCGCACGGCCTTGATCAGGCGGTTCGCGATCGCCCTCATCGTGTCGGCGCTGCAGTCGTTCAGGATCACGCCGAACTTGTTGGATGCGTACCGCCCGACGACGTCGCCGGATCGGACGTTGCTCCGGACAAGTTTTCCGACCGCCGACAGCACTTCGTCGCCGACTTGGAAGCCGAACATCTCATTCGTGGCCGACAGGTGATTGACCGCAATCATCAGGAAGGCATGGTGACGCGACGTTTCTTCCCGCGGTCCGCTTTCCTTGACCGCCGCATCGAGCGCTTCGATCAGTCTTGACCTGACCAGTTGTCCGGTCAGTTCGTCATGATCATTGCGATGACGAAGCCGCCCCGCGCTGGTATCCGGCGTGGTGACCGTGCGGAGTATCCCAACCGCACGCATCGGCCGGCCATCCGGCCCCGTCCACCAACGGCCCTCGTCCTCAACCCAGATGCCGTCACCCGTCTCGGTGTTGAATTTGTATCGCGCCCGGTAGGGGACACCATTTGACGGCACGGTTACCGGCCGATCACCCAACCATGGCAGACGCTGCTCGGTTGGCTCGAACGCAATCAGCGCGCGAAAACCTTCTCGCGTGGAAATCTGTTCGAGGGACTCGATGCCGAGCACGTGCTGGGCATGGCTTTCCCAGTCGAGCCGGTCGGTGGCGGCGTCCCAGGCATACGCGAGCTCCTGAGCCGGCGCATGCGCTTTCTTTATTCCAGTAGAGGTGGCCCCATCGACGCGATTGCGCCGCTGCAGCGTAGAGAGTGCGTGCGCAATGTCAGCGTCACTATAGGCGACGCGCGCCGACTCACCCTGCGATGAACTGCAGTAAAACACGCGCCCCTGCCCCCCCGAAGCCCTCATGGCACGGAAGGTAACGGACGACTAACTAACAGAGCTTGAATTTTACTCGCTAATCTGGAAATCGCGACGTGCGACACGAATGCCGATCGTGTAGCCGGCCACAACGTCGATCATCGCCGCCAGGGTGATGAAGAAAAACACCGAGCTGGCAGCCTGCTTCACGAGCAGGAACTCGATCAAGCAGATGACGAAGACGATCATCGACAGGCCGTGGTCGAGCAGCGACGTCGTTGAGGTGTATGTCGCCTTCAACAGCTCGATGAACAGCAGCACCAGCACCAGCAGGATGAGAAAATCACCCCAGGTGAACACCCAGCGCACGTTCTCGTGCAGCATCGGGATCTCGAAAAGCTTCTTCGACAGGATCACGTCCGGGGGGGCGTCGCCACCCAGCAGAACAATGACGTTGTAGAGAATAAACGCCACCGCAATAAGCGGAATCGCTCTGAGCGACATCGGAGACCTCCCCGTATTGACCCTGCCGACCGCCTAATAACCCGGGCGAAGGGCTGGAATTATGTCGCTCGGCGACAAAACCCGCCCTCAGCCGCCAAGCCGGGACTAGACTTCGTTTTGCGGCTCGAGAATCTGCCGACCGCGATACTTGCCGGACTTCAGATCGATGTGATGCGGACGCCGACGCTCGCCGCTGTCCTTGTCTTCGATGTAGGTCGGTGCCTTCAGGGCGTCGGCCGAACGACGCGAACCGCGCTTCATCGGCGACATTTTCTTTCTGGGTACTGCCATCGTCAAACTCCATGGCCCGGCTCGGAGCCAAGCGCTTTACGGCATTTCTGCCAAATGAAACCCAATAGCTTGCCGCGCCGGACACTGCCCAGCGGGATCAACTCGCAGCGGGCTTATAAACGCATTTCCAGATGTGCGCCAGTCATTGCGCTGTTATCGCCCTGTGCCAAGGATGCACGCGGACCGTGCCGTGGCCGACCGCGCCCGTGTCTCGATGATTTGCGCGACCCGCCGGGTTCCCGGACCAGGCTTACCGGCGACGCGCACGATCGGGTTAGGAAGTGACGCGGCCAACAGCGCCGACTCCCGCGCGGTCAAGCGCGCGGCGGGCTTGCTGAAATGGTGGCGTGCAGCAGCTTCGATGCCAAAGACGCCGGGGCCCCATTCGGCGATATTGAGATAGACCTCTAAAATCCGCTCCTTAGGCCACATCACCTCCATCGCCAAGGTGATCCAGATCTCCAGGCCCTTGCGGAATAAGTCTTTGGAAGGCCAAAGAAAAAGGTTCTTCGAGACTTGCATGCTGATGGTGCTCGCACCACGGATCTCGTCCAACCCGCCGTCCTCCGCCCGGCGCAGGGCCGCACGCATTTCTCCGAGATCGATACCCCAATGGCGGCAGAACTGGCCGTCCTCCGACGTGATCACCGCCCGGATGAGATTGGGTGAGATGTTGTCCAGCCGGACCCAGCGCTGCTCGATCTCCTGCCCCATTAACCTCTGAGAAAGCATAAGAGTCGACATCGGCGGATCGACGAAGCGGAAAAGCAGAAGCCCCACCACGGTCAAGGCCGTCAGGGCGGCCAATGCGGCAACCAGGGCGAGAGACCCGTATATGACAGCATGCCGCGCACAGCCCGGCGCATAACGCAGAATGCGCGTGATCGCGGACTGAGCGCGAAACGAGGATGTTTCCTTCTCATCCCCGATCGGTCTGTCTTGCGAAACCATGCTTGAAGGACCGGCCCGTTTAAGAGAAATGCTGCTATAGGGAACTTGGCCCGCCAATACTGCAAGTTAACGGCGGCAGAGACTTCTGAAACAGGTAGATGGCGTCAGAATGACCTTGCAACAACAGCTCGACACCAATGCCGCGCGGATCGAAGCTCGGTTGCAACGCCTACTGACGCAGGACGTGCCGCCATCCGCTCCAGCGCGCCTCGTTGAGGCTATGAGATATGCCGCCCTCGGAGGTGGCAAGCGTTTTCGTCCGTTCCTGGTTATCGAAAGCGC
>JAEZBU010000248.1 GCA_023426855.1 Pseudomonadota bacterium
ACCGGGATCTATCCAACTGCAGGTGTCGACGCCAGCCGAGAGATGGATCCCGGGCACAAGGCCCGGGATGACCAGGACGGGATAACATTCGACCTAAATCGGAAATGCCCTAGTGCTTCTGGAACGAATGCCAGGTCCCGTCGGCGCCGATCACCACGCGATACCACGACCAGGTCTTCTTCTCGCGCATCGCCTTGGCCTCGGCCGCCGGCACCAGTCGGTACAGTTCGACCTCCTGGGCTGGCGTCAACGCGCTGAGATCGGCTTCAGCGATGGCCGGCCAGACATAGACGAGATTGTTTTCGATATCCTTGCCGACCGGCAGCGTGGTGTGGCCGGCATCCAGGATATTGCCGAGAATGGCCAGGATCTCGCGCCCCTCCCCGTCGGCCGACGTCTTCTTCCAATGCGAGATAGGATCATCGACCCTGTCGCTTGAAATCATCGGTTTCAGCTCGTTCCATTCCAGCGGGATCTGCAGGTCCTCGATGTTGCCACTGTGGACTGCGGCAAGCATGGCCTCGCGTATATCCGCCGCCGGTTCTGGCAGCGCAGGACGAACCGGTTGCGCGGCGGCAGCCACCGAAGGTGCGCCCTGGCTACGACTTTTGGCCTTTTCCGCCAGCGCCGGCGCTGCGCCTAAGCATTGGACAATGCCTGCCAGCGTTACTAGGAATAGAACCTCGCGAATCGCGATCCGTGGATAAGACCAAGCCATCAGGAGAGAGCCCCTGGAGCGCAAAGACATGCGCAAGTTGCGTTTTTGTCTGCCGCCGTTGAAACGGCTGGCCCACGAGGGCTGCCGCAGGGGTCGATATCGGATGGGTGCCGTGCGTAGCTGATGCAGTTCATTCCGAACCCCCTCATCATTCCAGTCGGCCTGATCATCGGCGTCCTGGTGTCAGCTCCTGTCGGGCCAGTCAACGTACTGTGTATTCAGCGCGCAATCGAGCGCGGTTTTTGGGGCGGCGTAGCGGCCGGTTTCGGCGCGATGCTCGGCGATGGCCTTATCGCGCTATTGGCGACGCTCGGGGTCGGCGCCATCTCGGGCGCGATCCAGGACTATCGTGATGCGATCCAGCTTATCGGCGGGCTGGCCTTGCTCGTATTGGGCGTCAGGCTCTACCTCGCGCCAGCGCGCGTCATAGCCAGCGCTGACGACGAGCCACATTCGCTGGCCGAATTTCTATGGGATACGCCAAAAACCTTTTTCCTGACGATCACCAATCCCGGAGCGGTACTTGGTCTTTTCGCGATTTTCGGCGGTGTATCGAGTTTCGTCGACGTCAGTTCGACAATCGATGCCCTCACCATGGTGGCCGCGATCGTTGCCGGCAGCTTCTTGTGGTGGGTTGGCCTGTCGTCGCTGATCGGCCGTATCCGTCACCGCCTGCCTATCGACAACCTGCAACGGATCAACAGGATCGCCGGTGTTTTGTTGATCGGATTTGGTGGCGTTTTGATAGGCGAGCTTGCGTTGAAAGCTCTGGGCTTGATTGATTAGCCCGTCGCGCGACTGCGATTACTGCGTCGTGCCGCTCATTGTGAATTCACCCTGCCGCACACGCGCATCCAACCCGCGCGCCAGATTGGCAACGGCGTCTTCGCCAAAGGCCGATACCAGATCGGTGAGCGCCGTGAACAGCGCAGCATAGGCCATCATCTCTGGCGCAATGCCCTGGTCGGCACCTTCATCCCAAGCCTCGAGAATGATGCTCAAGGCCTTGAAGCTATCGCTCTTGGTGTCTGTTGGCTTGCAGAATGTCTGCATCATCGCTCTCGTCATGGCTGGGCGTGGGCGTTTGGCCAACGGCTGTGCCCAGTTCCCTAGCACAGAGATTTGAGAGAGTGGCAAGGGCAACGATTAAGTGTGAATCTGGCGTTTAACACATTCCCGCCCAGGCTCACGGCGTACCGCTGACCAACCCTTCCGAAATCTGGGTCGCTTCAGTGAGAAAACGGCTGACTGCCGTTTGGGCGGAGCCGGTGCACGTGCGGTAGGTGCGGCTGTAACCCTGGTAACCCTTATTGAAGCTGCGGGTCAGGCGCGCCTTACGCAAGGCCGTGGAGCCCTCCGCATCGATGAGTTCGCGCATGCGGTCACGCCATAACTGGCCATCGTCGGCGCCACACAGTTCGCGCAGATAATGCACCGCGCCCAAAATCTCCGATAAGCGCAGCAGCTTGTCGTCATAAGAGCGAGATTCCTGGGCAGACGCCACGCCAGCCATCGAAAACAGCAGAACCCCGGCCATGGCGCAGCAGAGCTTGTGCTGCATTCTTGCCTTCAGGTTCTGGATTCCCATGCGTTTTGCCCTCTCGAAGCCGCCCGGCGAGCGTTAACGCTGGTCATACCATGGGCTACGCGCGACCTGCCAGCCGCGCCACCCTGCGACCGAGATAAAGCCACAACCTTCTCGTGCGCGACAGCTCGAATTCCTCGAACTCGTAATCGAGCAACGGCACATTCCGGTGCAACGCGCGCTCCAGGGCCGCAACGAACCGGCCACGCGTTTCCCCATCAAGGTCGCCCACGGCAACGTCCAGCGGATCGTTGAATCGCCGCCGGTACGCGTCCATGACATGGCGCGTGGGTTCTTCAAGAGATTTCATGCATCAACGCAATACAAAGAACGCACGATCACTGCGCGGGAACTTGACCCACTGGTGAATACTCAAGGTTAGCGCAGCTTATTGCAACCGTTATTGGCGCACACCCAATACAGCCGCGAGGCCACTGGCACCGGACTTCTTCGTAAACGAAGAAAGCAGCAGGCATGCGACGACGGCTATGCGGCGGCGGTGTCCTCGTCAGCGATGCCGCCGCGCCTGTCGACTGCGGCAATCGCCTGCCGCAGATGCTCTGGGCCAATATTGCCGCCGCTGAGAATGCGCCGGAACTGACGCGCCCCGGGCAACCCGTGGTAGAGTCCCAGGATATGCCGCGTGAATGAGTGCGCCCGGCCGCCGCCCGCGACGTGCTCGTCGATATAGGGAAGGAGCTGTTTCAGCACCTCCTGCCGCGACGGTGGCTCGCCCGTCTCGCCGAAGACAACGCGATCGACGTCGGCGAGCAGGTATGGCGTGTGATAGGCGGCGCGCCCCAGCATCACGCCATCGAAGGTCTCGAGGTGGCGCTTGGCGTCGGCGATGTCCGCGATACCGCCGTTGAGAATGATGGTCAGATC
>JAEZBU010000177.1 GCA_023426855.1 Pseudomonadota bacterium
CTTTCGTGTCGAGGACGTCGCGGACGCGTAAGGCGCCTTCGATAACATCTGTCCACTGTGTGCCGGGGCCAGGGTCGAGATCGAATATCAGTCTGTCAGCGGTATCGACATCGTCGACAGCTGCGCCCCACGGATGGATTTCAAGGACGCTTGATTGGACGAGCGAGAGCAATCCGTCGAGCGACTCGATATAGAGGCTATCCTGCTTGTCGCCTTTTGGGCGAAAACGATGCACGGTCTGATCGAGGCCAGCCCAGGCGTGTTTCTGGAAAAAGCAGCTTTCATTTATACCTTCCGGACAGCGCAGCAGGCTGAGCGGACGACCGACGATATGGGGTTCGATCCACGGCCAAATTGCGCTGTAGAACTGCGCCAGTCCGAGCTTCGTTACGCCGGCGTCTGGCCAAAGCAGGCGTTCCGGATGAGTAAACCTGCTCTCGTCGATTTCAGGCATCGTTCTGACCGGAGCCACGGAGGCCTCCCTCGTAACGTCGCGCGCCGGTTTGTCCTCGCGCAAACCACGGTACACTGCGTGGCGGATCAAGCCGCCTTGGGTCCAGGTACGAAATTCCACTTCGATGACGATTTCGGGATCGACCCAGCGTAGTCCGCGACGGGATTCCTCATCGGGTTTGCGGGGCAAGGGCGTCGTCGTACGGCGCAATGGATCGAGCAGTTGGAACAGGTCGTAGGTTTCCTGTTCGCTAAAGCCGGTGCCAACGCGACCGCGATAGACCAGTTTAGAGTTTTCGTACTGCGCAAGCGCAAGCGCGCCAATTGCGCGGCGCGAAGTGGTGGATTGCGAGAAGCCAATGACGACGAATTCCTGCCGCAGCGTGCACTTTGTCTTTATCCAATCGGGGCCACGTCCTGAGCGGTAGGGGCGGTCGACGCGCTTGGAAACGATGCCTTCCAGTCCCATGCGGCACGCGTGCTCGAGCACCTCCGCTCCATTGGCCTTGAGGTGTTCGCTGATGCGGATAGGACTGTCGTCTCGCAGGTCGGCGAGCATCTGGCGCAGTTGGGCCGCGCGTTTCAGTAGAGAGAGGTCCCGCAGATCTTTGCCGTCACGGAATAGCGCATCGAACGCATAGTAGCGAAAATCGCCGACGTGATTGTCCCGGAGTGCGGCTTGCAGCGCCGAAAAACTCGGAACGCCATTGGCATCCTCGACGACAAGCTCGCCATCGATAACCGCCGTATCCGCAGCGATAATATCGAATGCCTTGGCCAATGAGCCAAACTTGTCTGTCCAGTCCAGGCCGGATCGGGTGAGAAATGCAATGCGGTTGCCGCTCTTGCGAACTTGGATTCGATAGCCGTCGAACTTGATTTCGTGAATCCAGTTTTTGCCGCTCGGCGGCTTCTCTGAGATCTTGGCGAGGCATGGCTCCGTGAACGGCGGCAAATCGGATTTCGCGCGTGCAACGGTTTCAATCGAACGATTGCTGATGACCGAGTCAGGTGAATCTTCCAGGATATCCGGGTCCGCGGCGCCGCGTGCAGCGTCGTCATCCGATTTGATCAGCAGCCAGCTTTCCTGCTATTCGCGCGGCTTCTTTCTCAAGCGCACGAGATGCCAGCGCCCTCTCAGCTTGCTGCCGTCAAGTGTGAAAGCCAAGTGCCCTTTCGCGAGCCCTTTGTGAGGATCACCCTCAGGCAACCATAATCCGCGATCCCAAACGATGACCGAGCCCGCGCCATATTGACCGTGCGGGATGTTGCCCTCGAAGTTGGCGTAATCGAAAGGATGATCTTCGACATGAACGGCAAGGCGCTTCTCGCCGGGAACTAGGCTGGGGCCTTTGGTAACGGCCCAGCTCTTCAGTGTCCCGTCGAGTTCCAGCCGCAGATCATAGTGCAGGCGCCGTGCGGCATGCTTCTGCACGACAAAAAGCAGCTCGGTGTTTGCCGATTTTCGCGCGCGGCCGGGAGGTTCAGATGTTTTGGAGAAATTGCGTTTTGCAGAGTAGCTACGCAGTTCTCCGCTCACGAAGCTCTCCTGGTTGTGGATTTACGGCCCGCGCCGCGGGTTGTGCGGGCCGATGATCGTGCTGGCGGACGCCGCGCACGAGAGGTCGAGCGGGTGCCGGCCGGCTCCTTTTCAAGGCTACGTCGCAGCGCATCCATGAGATTTACTGTCGGGCTTGGTTTCGGTGATGCGGCGGCGGCAGGTGCGGACTTGCCGGATTGCTTCGATTCTATCAGGGCGACCAACGCCTGCTCGTAGCGATCCTGGAATTTCTTCGGATCGAATTTCGCAGTTTTACGATCAATAATGTCTGTCGCGATTGAAAGCATTTCTTCCGGCAGTTCGGTTTTGGAGATGTGCTCGAAATACGCCCCATCGCTGCGCACTTCGTTCTCCGTCCGAAGCGTCATCGCGACTAGGCCGGCACCACGCGGTTCCAGCATCAACAGCCGCTCGCGGCGCGCCATGACGATCCGTGCGAGGCCCACCATTTTCTTGCGCTGCATGGCTTCACGGATGACCAGATAAGCTTCCTCGCCGATCTTGTCGTCAGGTGCGAGATAGTACGGTGTGTCGAGATAGAGCTCGTCCACCTCCGCGCGCGGCACGAAACTGTCGATGTCGATCGTATGCGTGCTTTCGATCTTTATGTCGTCGATCTCATCGTCTTCAACTTGGATGTAGTCGTTCTTGCCGACTGCATAACCGCGCACGCGATTTTCCGGCTCTACCGGCTTTTCGGTTTCGCTGTCGACGACGAGATAGCGGGTTCGGTTGCCGGTTTCGCGATTCAAAATATTGAATGAGACGCGCTCGCGGGTGCTGACAGCCGGATACATTTCCACCGGACATGACACCAGCGATAGCTTCAAATAACCCTTCCAGCTTGGCCGGGGCATCGCCACCTCGAACGCAATACAAATATTGAAAGGTGCGCTAACGTCGTTGCCGAAGCGACATTCGGTTATTTATGCCGGACTTTGTCCGGTTCGCCGACAGGGTCACGTGCAGGCCCTCGCGGGGTCCGCGTCGGATCTATCGGCGGTGGAGTCGGCATGGGATCCGGAACTTGGCCCGGTACGTCTCCGGGTTTTGGGGGATTGGGATCGGGATGGGGCAAATGTGCCTCCTTGGGTTTTTGCGAATGGGCAACTAGCGAGATCTGCTTTCACCGCCTTTGCGGCCGGCTTCGGCTGCTAGACCACGATTTTGTGAAAAGCTTCGCTTAGCGGCTGGCACGCTTTCGCCACCCTTCCGTCCAGCTTGCGCTGCAAGATCATGGTTTTGTGAAAAGCTGCGCTTTTCGCGCGGAACACTTTCACCACCTTTGCGACCGGCCTGGGCCGCGAGATCGTGGTTTTGTGAGAAGCTGCGCTTTTCCGCAGGTACGCTTGCGCCGCCTTTTCGGCCCGCCTGTGAAGCTAATCCGGGATCCTGGGAAAAGCTTCTCTTGGAGGAGGGAACGCTTTCGCCTCCCTTGCGCGCAATGCTGCGCTGCTTTTCCGGATCCATGGAGGCAAATCCGCGCTCTGAAGATCGCTGTTTCGGCTCGACCATAGGAACATCCTGACGGTTTCCTTTGAGTAGGAAACGGTTCGGAACCCGTGTCGTTCCGTGTTCGCGAACTTGCATGGCCGCTTTGGGAACAACGCAGCGCGGATGGCGTTTCTCCTGGGAACCCTGGTCACAATGAGGAGAAGATGACGTCACGCAAAAAGACGGTCGCCAGCGGAAAATCTGATCCGGTAAAGAAAGCCAAGTCGCGCAAACAGGATATGCCGCCATGGCGAAAGCCGACCGAGCCGCGCCCCCAGAATAATTCAAAGCCAGCGCGAACCGGTCCTTATGACGATCCTTCTCGTCGGCCAGCGTAAGTGGCGTGGTTTCTCAGATGAGGTGTGGAAATGGGCAAGCAAGAGGACGGTGGAGGGCGCAAACCCTCCAAGACCGAACGACCACAGAAGCATGAGCACGAGCAGAAAATGCCGCCGGGCAAGCCTGAGAGCGACAAAGCAATCCCCTTGCCTGACAAGAGCGATCGCTAAACGCAAAAATCAGGGCCGCGCGAGCGGCCCTGATTTTATGCGATACTTATCGGAACTATGAACGAGACATCATCACGCCGAGCACGAGGCCGATACCCGCCGCTATGAGGACCGATGCGGTCGGGTTGCGCGACACGGTCGCCTCAAGTTCCCGCGCGACAGGCTTCATCGTCGTTTTGACCGTACCAGTCACGGCATCGGCCAGGTGGGCCATCTCGGACCGGATCTTTTCAATTTCGGCTTGATAATCTGGAGCGTCGCCGGCGCGTGGGGTCGCGGCGTCCTTAGTCTCCTGCCATTTGTTATTGTCAGCCATCTATCTGTCTCCCGTTTGAACTCAGCTAAGGCGCGCGCCCGAGGTAGGAAATCAGGCACGCGCCCTGGGTAGAAATTGGAACTGATTGGGACCTGTCAGGTCTAGCCACGCCGCTGTAGCGCACCCATGACGGCGAAAATGACCAGGAGGACAATCGCAATCCAGAACAGGATGCGCGCCCCTTCCATGGCTGTGCCGGCAACGCCACCAAAGCCAAGCAAAGCCGCGACGATGGCCACGATTAAAAATGTGACTGCCCAATGAAGCAGATTACCAGCGCTCATGATCTGTTGTCCTCCTCGATCCGTTCGTAATTTTATCGTCGCCGCCTCGCCGCAGCGTCATTCCGCCGAATATTGCGATGACAGCGAGCATCAACCAGAAAAGCAGACCCGCCCCATTTCCAGCTTCTCCGCCCAATCCGAGAACCACGACCGCCACGGCCGCGATGAGAAGAACGGTGGTTAGAAATGCGCGAAATTCCACGGCGGTGACCTATTCACATGGGAGCGCCATCACTTGCGCTGGTTGTTGTCCAGCTTGCGTGCCTTGCCCGGCCTCAAGCGCGTAACCACGGAGACCGGATCGCTGGCAGGGAACGTGTCCTCAAGGCCCTCGTTCAACTGCTCCTCAAGCTCCTGCTTGCGTTTTTCGTCCTGTTTCGATCCGCGGCGCGGTTTCGTCGACGATTTGCTTTTGCTGTCTGGAGACTGGGTCAAGCGAATATCTCTCTCGTCATAAGCCATCATCCGCCAATCATCTGAGACGCCGCTCGGATGATCGGGCTTGTGCAATGAAAACAGTTTTGGGTGCCAATCCGTTCCTCAGTCATCCGCGAAAATGCACGGCTTCAGCTTGCGGCTGCGCTTGCGCAGGAAACGCGCTCCGCGTGCATCTGGCCGCCCGGCAAGGGGAATTTACCAATTTCGTTTGCTTGGAAAGGTCGATTCTCAGGTGCGAACCCGCAAGCGCGTGTATTCGGTTTCGGTCAAGCCATAGGTCCACGCCACCGCCTCGCGGGGGGAGCGGACATTGGGTGGAACCTGGAGAAAGTAGTGGCGGAATGTACCGTCGGGTTCTGCCGTGCCGTTGACGACCTCTACCGCGGCCCAGGCATCATTGTTCCACCATTGCTTGCGCCATAGGATGCCGGTTTCATCGCGGGCGATCGGAATTGCGCCGCCGCTTGCGACGTAACGGGCCGGCGTGATGATTTCAATCATGCAACGTCGCAGCAAAAAGTCTGGATGGCGGTCAATAAACGCCGGTGTGATCAGATCGGTTTGCTCGATCATCCACTCCGGTATCTGGACGCCCTTCCACACGTAGATCGCTAGCCCATCGCGATATTCCAGGGCGGGACCACTGGCACTATGCAGGCGCGATCGATCATCGATCTTCAAATTGCGTGGTCGTTCGCCCAGCCAGCACCAGCGCTCGTGCGGGACAATCCATCCGGCGTTTTTAGCGATTGCAAGATTGCCTTCCAGCGCATCTGAATTGCTGTAACCGCAAAGCGCGGAGAGATAGTCACAGGCTCCGAGCCAGGCAAAATCCGGATGGCCCCAGCCGCTATCGCGAAACCGCGGCGAGCGGCGCAGATACCAGCCTTCCTTCAATCGCGCCCACAGTCGCGGCCGAGCGTCCTCTACCGCCGTATTCACCGCCTCGTTGATTGCCAAGCTCGTTGCTGCCGGAAGACGGGTGCCGTTTATGACGGCGTGGCGAACGCCGAGGCTGACCCTGCCCTCGGCATGGGTAATGACGCGGGCAAGCGGCTGATCGATGACCTCGCGTTTAACGCTTGGCCCGATGATACTTCGGTTTGCCATGCGCCATTCACTGGCGAATTGAAGTGGCCCGTCACACCACGCTATTTGAGGAGGCGGAAGGCCTGCTGCCCGATAGGCTGTTACAACGCCGGCCTCGGCGGCATCCCGGTCGGCTGGTTGGGTGTTAACCCCCGTGGAGGTCCAGCGGGCTCTATACGCTGCGACCTCCTGCAACTGCAACGGCGATAGCCGCTCCAGCCTGATGCGATAACTAGTCTGCGACGACGCGAGCATCCTTTGGCTCCAACTCACGCTGACGGCGTACGCGATACGTGCCTTTCGGCAAGTCGAGAGGAGCATGCTCCTGATGCTGAACGCGGGCATTCGGGCTGTCGATATTTACATGCCCAATATAAAGGCCGCCGGGAATGTCGCGCGCCAGGCTGTCATCGCGGAACAAAGTGACCTGCCCAAAAATTGTGTGGCTATGCCCGGTCAATTCGCCTTCGGCGAGAACGAAGGAGCCATCATAATGCGGTGGCGGCAATTGGCCTGAGGGCATGAGGTCGTCAATGCGTTCGACCAGGAGATCACCCTGTGCATAAAGGTCTCTCATTTGCGAGCTCCCACTTCAAGTTTGCTGCAAGGTCAACGGGAAAGACATTCTTAGGTTCCCGTCACAGGATTGCGAGGAAGCCTGATATTCGCCGAGATCACGGTGCCGCCCAGATTTCCCGCCGGACATTAAACAGGGGGCGCCGAGGGAAGGCGCCCCCTGCACTCGACCACATCTCTCGCCACGGGGGGGGCGTAGGGAGTTTGTCGATGCGGTCGCAACCCAACAACGTTGTTCAAAACCGCGGGTTCCGCGATGAAGTGAAATTATTTTATGAAGTGATGGCGAGCAAGCTGCCGTAAAATATAGTCTTTATGGATTTTCTGGTGCGGGCGTTCGTGCTGGCAAATCCAACTCGAATTCGCGTGCTGTTTCGCTCGACCGCGCTTCCCCATTCAATCCGCGAAAACGCAGATAGCGGATGCCGCCATACAGAGTGCCGGAATGCCCAAACGGCAGGATCGCGCTGCGAATGCTCTTTATGTCATTGCGCGCCTGCGCCACGACGTTTCTCGCACTGCGATACGGTACGACCTTATCGAAATACCCGACGATGAATGTCGAGCCGGGCTGAATATTCTGCAGATTATTGATGGGATTATAATCGCGGAGGATGCCAGCGAAATCATCGTAGCCAATTCCGCGATGCTCTGCTTGCCGGCGCACGTGCGCTGCGAGAGAACTGCTCCATATCAAGTCTTCGCCTCGATCGGCGGCGCTGACCGCACAAAGCCTCGCACCGATAAGATTGGCAATATAGGTCGCCGCGAAATTACCGATGCTGAGGCCGACGAGCGTCAAACGTGACGGATCAAGGCGCCGTTGATCGATAAATGTCAGGAAATCGCGGGTTACGGCATGCAGCGCCTCGACGGACATTTCGGGCGTAGCGCTTACTATGGCATGTGGCATTTCGTATGCCAGGGTGGTCTGCGGGAGAATGAGCCCTGCGTCGCGCGCCCTGGAGAAATTGAAAAGCCAGGGCAGAAAGCAAATAACCGCAGAGGTCTCGCCGTCGCCCGATCCGCGCAATTCAACCCGACGGCTTGAAAGGCCACCTTGTCCAGATCTGCCAATGCGACGGATATCTACGATGCCGTTTGCAGACACGCGTAACCCTCGAATAGCCGGCTACGAACGCTCACAAGTTAAAGGCAATCCGTTAAAGGTCAGTGTCTGCTGTGCCGGGTGTCGTTCGGGTCGGAGCCGGGAGGCGCTTCGCCCAATGGCTTTTGCTCGCGACGGGCTTTCTGACGTTGCGCCATGGTCTCTTCCAGCTTCTCGAAGCCTGTGGCAGCAGCCTGGAAGCCCATCCGCGTCAATTTCACCAGTCCAAACAGAGATTGCGCAACAAACATTCGTGCTGTTTCGCCTGCTGTTGAGCGGCCGTCGTTCTGATCGCTACGCCTTTCGTCCATGACATACGTCCTGCGGTTGATCTCGCTGCTAAATCAACGCGTCGCGCATGCCCTGGTTCCCGCCTGCAAGAGGCGCTTGGCCGCCGGGGATTGCCTGATTGCGGCGGCGTCGCGCTGCCGCACTGCTGAGTTCTGGACGCCGTAGC
>JAEZBU010000342.1 GCA_023426855.1 Pseudomonadota bacterium
CCGAGATCACCATCGATCCCAAGGAGATCGTCGATGCGCGCTGGTATCCACGCGCCGAGATCAAGCAGATGCTGGAAGGCACGCATCCGCAGGGGTTGTGGGTGCCGGGTCAGCAGGCGATTGCGCGAGCACTGATCACCGCGTTCGTCGAAGGGCTCGACTGAACGCAGAGGTTCGGGTAGCGGAACCGACGTGCTGGCTATAGTGACCCAGAACCGTTCCGCGTTTGTCGGAAACGCTATCGTAATCTCATCATCCCCATGTCATCCCGGGCTTTATGCCCGGGATCCAGCTTTCAACGAGGGCTGCGACAAGCGGATGGATTGATCCCGGGCATAAAGCCCGGGGATGACGATTGGCGGTCCGACCTAAATCGGAAATCATCTCATGACGTTGATGGGCGTATCCGGTCGCGGACGCGCCTCGCCGCAATCGGACGGGCCGGAATTACACGCAGCGGCCGCCGTCGACTTCCATCGCCACGCCAGTGATGAACTCCGACGCCGGATCGGCGAAGAACAGCGCTGCATTGGCGATGTCGGACGGCCTCGACATGCGGCCCAGTGGGATGGTGGCGAGAAACTTGGCGCGGTTCTCCGGCGTGTCCGGCATACCCATGAACTGCTCCAGCATGCCCGTCTCACCAATCACCGGATTGATGGCATTGACGCGGATCTTTTTCGGCGCGAGCTCGGCTGCCATCGATTTGGTCAGGATGATCGCTGCGCCCTTGGAGCCGTTGTACCAGGTCAGGCCGGGCCGCGGACGCACACCGGCGGTCGACGCGGTATTGATGATGACGCCGCCGCCGCGCTTTTCCATCTCCGGCACGCAGGCGAGTGCGGCGAGATAGATGGCCTTGACGTTGACGTCATAGATGCGGTCGAACTCCGCCTCGGTGACGTTGAGCATCGGTTGGTTTTTGTGCGTATAGCCGGCGTTGTTGACCATGATGTCCAGGCCGCCGAAGGCTTTCACCGTTTCGGCGACCATGGCGTCGACATCGCTTTTCTTGGTCACGTCGCACGCGATATGTGCAGCGGCGTCGCCGATGCTCTGAGCGACATCGCGCGCGCCCTGGCCGTTGATGTCGGCGACCATGACCTTGGCCCCTTCAGTCGCATAGAGTTCGCAGATGCCCTTGCCGAACCCGGATGCTCCGCCGGTGACGATTGCGACCTTGTCCTTGAGCTTCATGCGTCTCTCCTGATTTTCGCGTTTTCGTCTGCTGTCGCGTCGCCGGTTCTGTTCCGGCCTATTGTGGAGCTCGCGCAACCTGCGCACGGTACGGGCTCGCCGGGTAGGTTCCAAGAACGGTCAGTTCGGAGGAAAAGAACGAGAGCTCCTCCATCGCCAGCCGCACGGGATGATCGGCCGGATGACCTTCGATATCAGCGTAGAACATGGTGGCCGTGAAAGCCCCGTTGAGCTGGTAGGATTCCAGCTTGGTCATGTTGATGCCGTTGGTGGCGAACCCGCCCATGGCCTTGTACAGCGCGGCCGGAACGTTGCGGACGCGGAAGATGAACGTGGTGACGAACGGCCCCTTGCCGGGATCGGCGTCGTCCGGCTCGGACGCCAGGATGACGAACCGCGTGGTGTTATGCGCTTCGTCCTCGATATCGCTTTTCAGGATCTTCAAGCCGTAGATCTGCGCAGCCAGCGTCGAGGCGATGGCGGCCTGGGTCGTGTCGGGCTGCTCGCTGACGAGCCGGGCCGAGCCGGCGGTGTCGGCTTCCGGGACCGGACGCAAACCCAACTGGCGCAGCGTGTTGCGGCACTGGCCGAGCGCTTGCGTGTGGCTCATCACCGTTTTGATGGTGTCGAGGCTGGCCTCGGGCCGGGCCATGAGCTGGTGACGCACGCGCAGGAAGTGCTCACCGACGATGAACAACTGCGCGTTCGGCAGCAGCGTATGAATGTCGGCAACGCGGCCCGCGACCGAGTTCTCGATCGGGATCATAGCGTAATGCGCTTCGCCTGACTTCACCGCTGCCAGTGCGTCCTCGAAGGTTGGGCAGGCCAGCGGTTCGAGATCCGGAAACACCTCCGTGCAGGCCATGTGCGAATTGGCGCCGGGTTCGCCCTGGTAGGACACGCGGATCGGTGATTGAGAAGTCTGGCCTGAACGGCCTTTGCCGTGCGGCTTCAGTCTGGAGTTTGGCATGGTGCTCGTCTGACAAGTGATGGAGAGTAAAGTCCGGCCCGAGGCGCTACTCCGCTAGCCGGCAAGCATTGTGCGGGCCCGCTCCAGATCGGCCGGAGTATCGACACCCAGCGGAACCGTGTCAACGAGCGCAACATCAATGCGCATGCCGTTCTCCAGCGCCCGGAGCTGTTCCAGTTTTTCCCGCAATTCCAATGGCGAAGGTTTCAGGCTCACGAACTTTGTAAGTGCGCTGCGGCGGAACGCGTAAATGCCGATGTGATGATACAGCGGACCGTCACCGGAAGGTGCCGTGGCGCGGGTGAAATAGAGCGCCCTCAGCCGGTGCTCGGAATTGGTGCCCAGGGGGGTGCCGACGACCTTGACGACGCTGGGCGCGGTCTTTTCGTGCTCGTCAGTGATCCGCGAAGCCAGAGTTGCGATATCAGCGGGGGAATCGACAAGCGACTCCAGACAGGCGCGCACCAGATGCGGTTCCAGCGTCGGCAGATCACCTTGGAGATTGACCACGAACTCACTTTTGCCGTCCGGATCGATCCGGTTGACCGCTTCGAAGGTGCGGTCGGTGCCGTTGATATGATCCGCCCGCGTCATCACGGCTTCCCCGCCGGCACTGCGAACCGCGGTTGCGATCTCGTCGGAATCGGTGGCCACGACGACACGACCGCAGCCCGCCTCCTGCGCCCGTTGCCAGACATGCACGATCATCGGCTTGCCGTGGATGTCCGCCAATGGCTTACCGGGCAGGCGCGTTGCCTGCATGCGGGCGGGGATGATCACGAGCGTGCCTGACGCGTTTGACGGCATGGTTGTGTTCCGATGTTGATTCGACCCGTGGCAACGGGTGACAATTGGTCTCGGCCCAAGCCGCTAGAACAGGCGCGACCCCGGTTGCAAGAAAAAAGGGACTTTCTATAGTCGGCCGCCAATCAAGATTTCAGCGTCTTGCGTTATCTTAGGGCGGCGCGCGGGCTGCACACAGAGGGCTGGGGCGGAATGGATAGCTTTGAATTAAACAAAATCGCGGGTGCTGTGATTTCGGCGCTGCTGGTGATGTTTGGCGCCTCGACGTTCATTGAACTGCGCACCAGCGGAAAGCTGGAGAAGCCTGGGTTCACATTGCCAGTTGCGGCGCCAGCGGCAACTGAGGGTGCTGCCGCGGCTGCATCCGGGATCGACTTTGCGGCATTCTCGGAACTGTTGAAGAATGCCAACCCGACGAACGGCCAGGCCGCATTCAAGCGCTGCACGACCTGCCACACGCCAGATAAGGGCGGCAAGAACACCACCGGCCCGAACCTGTACGGGGTCGTCGGTCGTCACAAGGCCGGTGCGGAAGGCTTCAACTACTCTGCTGCTCTGAAGAGCAAGGGTGGCGACTGGACCTATGAGAATCTGGCCAATTTCATCCATGATCCCCGCGGATATGCGCCGGGCAACCGGATGGCTTTCGCTGGCATCAAAGACAACGCCGAGCTGGCCGATCTCGTCTCCTATCTGCGCACGCTGAGCGATAGCCCGGTGCCGCTGCCCAACTGATAGGTAAAGCAGGCGCGCGCCGACGCAGCGCACCTGCTCATAACGACGCAATCACGCAAATGCGACCCGCCATCAAATTGGCTGGGCCGCATTTGTTGCTATAAGCTTCGTTATGAGTATTGCCTGCAGAACGCAGGACCTCATCTCACCGGGAGGTTGCGCGGCGCGATAGGCCGCTAGCGTGGGAGACAAACCGTCGATGAAGGCGCGTCTACAGCGTAGAATTATCAATGGCTTAGTTGCGGTTGTCTTGGTGGCTGCCGCTTTCGCGGTGAGCGTCACGCCTTCGCAAGCCGATACGACGACGCGTCATCACGCGCTTTCGCTGATTGGCGAACCAAAATTCGGTTCGGATTTCAAGCACTTCGACTGGGTGGACCCCGATGCTCCGAAGGGCGGCGTCGTGCGCCAGTGGGCGATGGGCTCATTCGACAGCCTCAACGCGTTCTCGGTCCGGGGCAGCGCCGCGACAGGGCTGGGCCTGATCTTCGACCAGCTCATGGTTTCGAGCCCGGACGAGCCGTCGACGGAGTACGGGCTCGTCGCGGAGTGGGTGTCGTATCCGGACGATTTTTCGTCGGCAACGTTTGGCCTGAGGCCGGAAGCACGGTTCCACGACGGCAAGCCGATGACGCCAGACGATGTCATCTTCACGCTTGACGCGTTGAAGAAGGCGCATCCGCATTACAACGCGTACTACCGCAACGTCGTGCGCGCCGAGCGGACAGGCGACCATGAGGTGACGTTTCATTTCGACCAGAAGGGTAATCGCGAGCTGCCGCTGATCGTGGGGCAGATGCCTGTGCTGCCGAAGCACTTCTGGGAGGGCAAGAACGCCAACGGCGAGGCGCGCGACCTGGCACGCAGCTCGCTGGAAATGCCCCTGGGATCAGGCCCTTATCGTATCAAGTCGGTCGATCCCGGCCGCAGCATCGTCTACGAGCGGGTCAAGGACTGGTGGGGTAAGGACTTGCCGGTTTCAGTCGGCCAATGGAACTTCGACGAACTGGTCTTCACCTATTTCCGTGATCGCGTGCCGGCCTTCGAGGCTTTCAAATCCGGCGGCATCGATTTTTGGCGTGAAACCAGCGCCAAGAACTGGGCAACCGCGTTCGACTTCGACGCCGTCAACAAAGGTCTGGTGAAGAAGGAGCAACTGCCGGTCAAGAACGTGACCGCGATGCAGGCGTTCGTGTTCAACACGCGCCGCAAGCAGTTTCAGGATCCGCGCGTGCGTCAGGCGTTCAATCTGGCGTTCGATTTCGAGTGGATGAACAAGAACCTGTTCTTCGACCAGTACAGCCGGGTCGAGAGCTACTTCGGCAACTCCGATCTGCAGGCGACGGGGCTGCCGACTGGCCGCGAGCTGGAAATCCTGAAGGAAATCGAGAGCGAGGTTCCGCCCGAGGTCTTTACGACGGAGTGGAAAAACCCGGTCAACACCTCGCCGGAAGACGCGCGCAATCATCTACGTCAGGCAGCGAAGCTGTTTGCAGAGGCCGGTTGGACGCCGAAAGGCGGCGTGCTGACCAACGCCGCAGGCGAGCAACTGACGGCCGAATTTCTGCTGGTTCAGCCGGATTTCGAGCGTGTCGTGCTGCCGTTCAAAGCCAACCTCGAGCGGCTTGGCGTCAAGGTGAACGTGCGCGTCGTCGACACGTCACAGTTCCAACGCCGCTCCGATACGTTCGATTTCGATATCATCGTCGACTCGTTTCCGCAGTCCAATTCTCCGGGCAACGAGCAGCGCGACTTCTGGGGCTCGGCTGCCGCGGGCACGGACGGCAGCCGCAATACGATCGGTATCCGCAACCCGGGAATCGACAAGCTGATCGACAAGATCATCTACGCCAAGGACCGCGAGGAACTGGTGGCTTCTACCAGGGCTCTGGACCGCGTGCTGCTTTGGAACCACTATGTCGTGCCACAGTGGCATACGCCTTACGAGCGTATCGCGACCTGGGCGAAGTTTGGACATCCGCAGCGTCTGCCCGAGCAGGCCATATCGTTCCTGCGGGTGTGGTGGGTCGATCCGGCTGCTGAGCAGACGCCGGCAACGGCACGTGGCAGATGACGAAGGCAAGGGGAGGCCTATGAGGCAGGGCAGGCTGGCCGTTAATCCACTCTGGCGGGGGTGGCTGTCGCCGCTGGCCGTTGTTCTTCTCTCACTTGTGGCGATGGTTCCAGCCTCCGCCAATCCCTCCGAGAGTCACGGACTGTCGGCGTTCGGCGACCTCAAATATGGGCCGGACTTCAAGCATTTCGACTACGTGAGACCGGATGCGCCCAAGGGTGGGCGGCTAGCCCATATAGGCCCCGGAGCCCGTATCACGTTCGACAGCTTCAACCCGTTCATCCTGCGTGGAGACTCAGCGCAGGGTCTCGAACTGATGTTCGATAGCTTGATGGTGCGGGCCGCTGACGAGCCCGATGCGGTGTATGGATTGGTGGCGAAATCCGCAGCACTTGCGGAGGATCGCAAATCGGTCACCTTCACGCTCAGGCCCGAAGCGCGATTTGCCGATGGATCGGAATTGACGGCTGACGATATCGTCTTTTCGTTCGAGACGCTGAAAGCAAAGGGGCATCCGCAATATCGGATCATGCTGCGTGACGTGGTCAAAGCGGAGGCCTTGGACAAAGGCCGCGTGCGCTTCGAATTCACCGGCAACAACCTGCGCGATCTGCCGCTGACCGTTGCTGGCCTGCCGATCCTGTCGAAGGCGTTTTATGCGACGCGGGATTTCGATCAGACCACGCTGGAACCGCCGCTTGGCTCGGGGCCGTATCGCATCTCGGATTTCCGGCAGGGCGCCTTCACGACGTTCAAGCGCAGGGCCGATTACTGGGCCAAGGATCTGCCGGTGAACGTCGGACGCTTCAACTTCGACGAGATCCGCTACGAGTATTATCGCGATCGCACGGCAGCGCTCGAAAGCCTGAAGGCTGGCACCTACGACC
>JAEZBU010000423.1 GCA_023426855.1 Pseudomonadota bacterium
GGGATTTTCAACCAATGCGCCGCCAGATAGACCCCGCGTCGGCGGCAGTGTCAACCGCGGCTGTTGGACGTCCGTTTCGAATGCTTTTGACAAGGCTCGCGGCCCGTGGCAGACCGCACCCCTTCAATTCACGCGAACATCGAGGACTAGCGATGTCGACCAAAGCAGCGCGTGGCACCAAACGCACCTGCCAGAATCCAGAGTGCGGCGCCCGCTTCTATGACCTGAACCGCGACCCGATCACCTGCCCGATCTGCCAGTCGCTCTATAAGCTCGCTTCCGCGCCGCTGGCCGCAGCGCCGGTTGCGGACGACAAAGCCGCGCGCCGTCCCAAGAAGCCGGAGGCTTCGAATGATGATGCAGCGGGTGATGTGCCGTTGGTCGAGGGCGAGGAGGATCTCGCCGATCTCGAAACCGACGATGACGACGCTGCCACGACGGATGACGAGGAAGCTTTCATCGAGACCGAAGAGGAAGAGGGCGACGTGTCCGGCTTGGTCGGCTCGGTGAACGAGGACGAGGAGGAGCGCTAAGGCGCTCGGCCGCGTTTGCGGGCACGCAGGCGCGGCATTTTCAGCGTGTTTTGTGGCGCCTCACGACACTATGCACATTCTGCGTCTGGAAGGGCTTGCAGTTTTCGCGGTGTCAGCATATTGAGGCGCGTCGGCGTGAGGAGAGCGACCAGCTCACCAGCGCCGAAGACTATATCCCAAAGGTTCGGGGCCGTAGCTCAGTTGGGAGAGCGCTTGAATGGCATTCAAGAGGTCAGGGGTTCGATTCCCCTCGGCTCCACCATTTTAGTTTGCGCGCAGCCGCCACACCAACCCTGCGCGCGATGGTTCCGGTTCGAGGCTTCTCCTCTCACCTCCACCAAGTCCAGCACCTTAGCTTTTCAGCCCACCTCGCTCCCAAAAAGCAATGACGCGGTATTGACGTTACCGAGCCATGCCTGCTTGCGCATGTAGCCGTTCGCACTCCCATTGCGATACGCGCTCAAGAAGCCTGAATGCCGGGATCGATAAATCTGCTAAGGAAAATCCGGACGTCCCTTGGCTGAAACTCGCCGGTCGCAATGACACAAATCCTGGCTGTGGTCCTCGTAATTGCTGGCGGCACTGTCGCTGCCGCTGCCATCATAAGGCTCCTTATTCGACTGTTGCCATGGCTGACCAGGACGCCGCCGAAGCTACTGAACCGCAAGCTAAAGCCTACGCTGATTTGGGAGCTCGCCGCAGCAACGCTCGGATATGCCGTGCTCCGCAGCGGCATGATCCTGGGTACACTCTCGTAGCCTCAATGCTGTGCGCTACGTCTGCTGATAGATGGCGTGGACGCGCGAAAAATCACGGCTCGCCAGATCGTCGTTGCGGATGAGGAAGTAGACGGTCCCCTCAGTCAGATCCTGCTGTGAAAGATCGCCGAGATCGACCTGCAGCAGCAGCCGCCATTGGAGCGCCAGGCGCGTTGCCTCCACGAGTTGCTCCTGGTCCCAGCGCGGCGCGGGATACCCACTCGCCACCACGGAATCGAAGCGCGGATCATCCTGCTCCGGATCCGGGCTACCGAGAAACCGCTGTCGGCGAGCATTGCGCCCATCGGTCGTGAACTGGCCTTCGTCCATCGCGGTGAGCTGCCGGTAGCTTTCCTCATGATCGTCATGCTCGCCGAGCGCGCGCAGATCCGGATCGGCCTGGAATTCCGCCACGAAACGATTGGGAAGCTGAAGCACGGGCGCGAGGCGCATGACCCGCACTGGATACACATAAGGCTTCTTGAACCGGCCACTCGGATCGTAAGCAGCTTCCAGCTCTTCGAGCAATTTTGGCACGTCGGCCCGTGTCAAATCAGCAGCAGGCGACGTATCCCAGATCACACGGCATACTTCAGCCCCGCCGTCGTGCAGCCCCACGACACCATCCCAGAAGAACAGCAGGCGGCCTTGCGCCGGCACCCCCTGCGCGTGATTGGGATGCTTGGCGGCCTCGGCCAAATCGATCTGAGCCAGGAACTCGAAAGGCAGCTCGCGCGCGATGTGCTTGGCGATCCATTCGAAGTGGGTCTTCAGTTCCTCTACGCGCTGCGGTGCGTCGGGCGGGATAGGCCGCATAGGCCATGCCATGCCCTCAGGCAAATCCGGCGCACCACCGAACCGCGTTGAGCCTGGCCGATCACCGGCGTCTTTGGTCGGCGCGATCCAGAACTGCGGGATCAGGCGATCGGTGAGGACTTGCACCTGTGCGTCCGTCATCGGCGTATCCGCCTCGTCAACGGCGAGTTGCCGAATGATGCGGCGCGCGTCCACGCTATCCTCGAACATGAGAAAACTCCTCAGCGCTGGACTTATCCGCAGGCCCAATCGAACTTCATGTCGCGGAAATCGAGCTGCGCGTTGCCGCTGCCGAAGTTGTAACCGCCGAAGTATTCCTCGAAGCCGATGTAGAAGGGACTGAACTCCGGCACCGCTTGAATCGCGCGCATGGTGCCGCCGACGTGGTTGGCCTTGTGATCCTGTGTCCAGTCGTGCAGGCGGTAGTTTTCTGTCTTCACGACACCATCGGCCCAGTAGAAGTGGCTCGTGTAACCGGACGATGTGCCGCTTCCAAAGTCCTCCATCGGCGCTTTCCCGGCGTTGGGATCGC
>JAEZBU010000426.1 GCA_023426855.1 Pseudomonadota bacterium
ACGTGCGGGTGGTCGAAGGGCGGACGCGCGCCCATGCAGTTGAATTCCTTGACGCCAATGAAGATCTTCTCGACGCCCTTGTCATTGGCGAAGTGGGGAACGATGCCGGCGGCCATCAGGGCTTGCCCTTCTCGATCAGTGAGGTCCAAGTGTTCGCGCCGGACGATACCCGCCTCGCGGGGGAAATGGTAGTGAAGTGCATGTCGCAACTGGGGATGTGGAAGGACGAGCCGTGAACAGCTTCAAGTCGGACGGGGTTGAGATCGCCTATATCGATGAGGGCGCCGGAGATCCTGTGCTGTTGATCCATGGCTTTGCCTCCAATCATCGCGTCAACTGGATCGATACCGGCTGGGTGAAGTTCCTGACCGACAACGGTTTTCGCGTCATCGCACTGGACAATCGCGGCCATGGGCAGAGCCAGAAGCTGTACGAACTGGCCGATTATGGCGCGCCGCTGATGGCGGAGGACGCCCGGCGGCTGCTGGATCATCTCGGTATCAAGCGGGCTGACGTCATGGGGTATTCGATGGGCGCGCGCATCACCGCCTTCCTGGCGCTGGCGCATCCGGACCGTATGCGAAGCGCGATATTTGGCGGTCTTGGAATCAATATGGTGCGTGGCATGGCCGGAACCGGGCCGATCGCGCATGCCCTGGAAGCCGACAGCATCGATCAGGTGACCAACCCGACTGCGCGCACGTTCCGCGCCTTCGCCGAGCAGACCGGCAGTGATCTGAAGGCACTTGCTGCCTGCATCCGCTCGGCACGCGATCCGATCACGGCTGAGGCGCTGGGCGGATTGAAGTGTCCGGTGCTGGTGGCGGTGGGCACTGAAGATGTTGTTGGCGGTTCGGCAGCGGGATTGGCGGAACTTATTCCAGGCGGGCAAGCGCTCGATCTGCCCGGCCGCGATCACATGAAGGCTGTCGGCGACAGGGGCTACAAGGACGGCGTTTTGACATTCCTGAGGCAGCGGCCATAACAAAATCGTGACGGCCGCGCGCCAAGTGTGCAGTGCGGGAAGGTGCTTTACCTGCGGTTCTTTTCCGTGGCAGACTTCCCGCCATGTTCGGGATTACGCGTGTCCTCACGGTCAGTGCTGCGCTCCTGTTCCTTGTCCTCGGTGGCCCGCCCAGCCGCGCGGACAATTCCGTAGATCTAGAGCTCATTCTCGCCGTTGACGTGTCGCTGTCGATGGACATGCAAGAACAGCGGCTGCAGCGCGACGGCTATGTTGGCGCGCTTTTGGATCCGGACGTCCAGAATGCAATCCGCTCCGGACCGACTGGCCGCATCGCCATAACCTACATCGAATGGGCTGGCCCTTATAACCAGACAACGGTGCTGCCCTGGACGTTGATCGACAGCAAGCAGTCGGCGGAGGCTGTTGCGGCGGAGCTCAGCAAGGCGCCGATCTCACGCCATCGCATGACGTCGATTTCCGCCGCGTTGGAATATGCGGGGCGGCAGTTTGAAACGAACCCCTACAGCGGCATTCGTCGGGTCATCGACGTATCGGGTGACGGGCCGAACAATGCCGGCGCGCAGGTTGACGAGATCCGCGAAAAGCTGATCAAGGATGGCGTGGTGATCAATGGCCTGCCGATCATCCTCAGGCCCAGCCAGTCGAGCTTTTTCGACATCAACTATCTCGACCGCTACTACGCCGATTGCGTCATCGGTGGCCCGGGCTCTTTCATGATCCCGATCAAGGAAAAGTCCGAGTTCGCCACCGCGACGCGGCAGAAGCTGCTGCTGGAAATCTCCGGCTACGAGCCGCCGGCCCGGCTGATCAAGGCGCAGCTCGTGGAAGGCGAGAAGACGGATTGTTCCGTCGGTGAGCAGCTCTGGCGCCGCTACATGAACGATCGGCCCTATTGAACGCTCGGCGCGGTTTTGCCGTATAGGCAACTAAAATACGTCTCAAAATATCGCTACGACGACGGAAGACGGAACGTCGATTCACGTGCCGTTAAGCGTGTTGAGTTTACGTTCCCGTCGTTATGTGGCGAGCAAGCGTATCAGTATCAGTCGTAGTGGTCAGTGCCCTCATCCTTTGGGGGTGCAGCCAGACTCCGCAGTTCATCGCGAAGGATGAACCCTGGCGTGCGGACGAAGAGCGCGCTTGTCTTGCGTCCGGCTATGTCCGGCAATCTCCTTTTCTGACGACGCGCGCTGCGCTTGGCGGCCCCAGCGTCTGCGGCGCGTTGCAGCCGTTTGAAATGACCGGCGCCGCCCAGGGCCGGGTCACCATGAAGCCGGCGGCGATGCTGCGCTGCCCGATGATCCCGGCCATCGAGCGCTGGGTGGAAACCGTCGTCGAACCCGCGGCCCGCTACCATCTCGGCGTCCCGGTCACGGAAATCAAAGTCGCCGCGTCCTACGGTTGCCGCGCCATGAACCATCAGCGTGGCGCGCGATTGTCGGAGCATGGACACGCCAATGCCCTGGACGTGTCGGGTTTTCAATTGGCCGACGGACGAACAATTACTTTGAAGTCAGGCTGGAATGGCGATCAGCGCGAACGCGACTTCCTGCGCTCGGTGCATACCGGTGCCTGCCGCCATTTCACGACCGTGCTCGGGCCGGACTATGACCGGTTGCATCACGACCATTTCCATCTCGACCTGATGCGGCGCGGATCGGGCAACGTCTGCAAGTAGGCGGACGGACCTGATCCCTGGGGGCCGGACCCGCTCAGGCTTTCGGCGGTGACAGCGCCAGTGCTTCGCCGGCGGGCAGCGGCGCCATGAACTCGTGCACCATCTGCGGCGTCACACCATCCAGAGTCGGCGGCGACCATTTCGGCGACTTGTCCTTGTCGACCAGCAGCGCGCGGACGCCTTCCACGAACTCGCCGTGCAGGAACAGCCGCATGGTCAGCCGGTATTCGACATTCAGGGCATCTTCCAGCGACGGCAATGTGCGGGCGTTGCGGATGGCCGCCAGCGTCAGCTTGAGCGCCAGTGGTGAGCGCAAATCGAGTTCTGCAACGATCTTGCGCGACCAGTCGCTGTCCATCGCCACTAGCGCGGCGCGGATCGCCTCGACGCTGTCGAACCGGAAGGCGGCATCGATATCGCGAGAGTGCGACGCGAGATCCGAGGCGGGCGGCGTCTCGGCAAAGCGCGCGATGATGGCATCGACGCTTGCATCATCCGTGGCCAGCGCCCGCGCCAGTTCGCCGAGTTTGGCCGACGGCACGAAACGATCGGCGAAACCGGCATGGATGGTGCCCGCGCCGCGCATGTGCGCGCCGGTCAGCCCGAGGAAAATCCCCGTTTCTCCCGGTGAATGCGCCAGCAGCCACGTGCCGCCGACATCCGGGATCAGCCCGATCAGCGTCTCCGGCATCGCGAGCTGGCTGCGCTCCGTCACGATGCGGTGGCTGCCATGCCCCGACAGGCCGATGCCGCCACCCATCACGATTCCGTCCATGAACGCGACGTAGGGTTTCGGATAACGGCTGATGGTGGCGTTGAGGTGATACTCATCAGCCCAGAACTTGCGCGCCAGTTCCGAGCCGTCCGGCGCGCTGTCATGAATGGCGCGCACATCGCCGCCGACGCACAGCGCGCGTGGATCGGAGCTGTCCAGAATAACCAGTGCAACGTCGGGATCATCGACCCACGCATCCAGCGCATTCTGGATCGGCGCCACCATCGGGTAGGACAGGGCGTTCAACGCCTTCGGCCGGTTCAGCGTGATGCGTCCGGCGCGACCGTCGCGGCGGATGATGACATCGTTTCCGGCGTCGTTGGACATTGACCCTTCCCGTCAGGTATGGGCCCAGGCAAAAGCGGCAAGCGCGCTGAGCCCGAGGCCGATCAGCGGATAATGCTGCACCGCGTACGCTCTGAAGCGGGCCCGGGTCAAATGCATTGTGCCTTGCCGCGTCGGATCGACCGTGGCGAGCACGATGCCGGCAGGACGAACGCTAGCCCAGGTGTAGCAGATCGCGCCGATCATCAGCGCCGCGCCAACCTGCCAGCGATCATCCTGTAGATAGGCCGAGGCCGCCAGTGCTGCGATGACGGACAGAGCGGCTGGTCCTGTGAAACGGTGATGGATACGCGCGCACATGGCGCTCCATTCCGCGGTCTGCGGCAGCGGACGATGGGCGGCGCGCGACCAGCGCTCAGATACGGCGACATCCACGGCCCACACGGTGAAAGCGGTGGCGCCAAGCAGCACGCATGCCAGGAGAAACAAGCTTAACACGGGGCATTGACCTCCGATTGGAGCGGCGGGCGCGAACTGTGCCCGCCGTGAGGATCTGCAACGTTCGGATTTGAGGATCCGGGCACCAAAACCGTGGCGGCTATGCGGCCCGCGTCGGCGACCCGCTGTCGCTCGGTCAAAAGGCCCTACGCGATCAGCGCCCGAGCGATTGCTCAGAAGCGATAGCCGTAGCGAAGCCCAAGGAAATCCATGCCTTCGTTCGAGCTGGCAAGTCCGGCATTGGACATGTGCTGAAAGTAAATCGACAGGCTGTTGTGATTGTCGAAGCGATAGCCAAGCTCGATCGGGATGTGGAATAGCACGCGGCTGCCGAAAGCCTTGCGGTCGAGGCGGTCAGGATCGATGCGGCCGTCGTGGATGGCGGCGCCGAGGCCGATCGCGAAAAAGATGCCCGATGGCGCTTCGATTTCCCAGCGGGCGTCGATGTAGCCATGGCTGGTGCCGCCGTCGAGATTCAAGGTGCCACCGACAGCAGGTCGAATGGTGCCGAACAGGAACGGCATCGACGGCGTCAGCATAGCTTCGAGGTTCAGATCGACGCTTTGCCGTTCGAGGCTGAAACCGCTCCATAGACCGTCGACATCATGCGCCAGCGCACCGGCTTTGATCTCGCGCACCAGCCCGCTTGCGGACGCGTCGGGTGGCGCGATCAGCGTGGCTCCCACCGCCAGAGAGAGCAGTGCGAACAGCAACGACGGCAAGCGGCGCATGCGGTGAACGGCCCCCTAAGCCACCCATGAGCCGCGACAGTGATCCCGTTCGGGAGCCGCCGCAAGGAGGGGCAGCCGACGGGCAATACACTTTCAATCCCTGTTGCCGGCCAGCAACTTACGGGAAATGACCACGCGCATGATCTCGTTGGTGCCTTCGAGGATCTGATGCACACGCAGATCGCGCACCAGCTTTTCCAAGCCGTAGTCCTTCAGATAGCCGTAACCGCCGTGGATCTGCAGCGCCTGGTTGACGATATCGAAGCCGAGGTCGGTGGCGTAGCGCTTGGCCATCGCGGAATACATGGACGACTTCGGATCGCCGCGATCGAGCGCGTCGGCGGCGCGATAGATCATCAGCCGCGCCGCTTCCAGGTCGGTGGCCATGTCGGCGATCTTGAACTGCAAAGCCTGGAAATCCGCCAGCGGCTGGCCGAACGCCTTGCGCTCGAACAGGTAGTCGCGGGCTTTGTCGAACGCCGCCCACGCCGGTCCAAGCGAGCACGCGCCGATGTTGATGCGGCCGCCGTCGAGACCGCTCATCGCCATGCGGAAGCCCTTGCCTTCCTCGCCTCCGACGAGATTTTCGGCCGGGATCTTCACATTCTCCATGATAACCTGGCGCGTCGGCTGCGCATTCCAGCCCATCTTGCGCTCGTTGGCACCAAAGCTGAGACCGGGCGTGTCTTTCATGACGACGAACGCGGAAACGCCGGACGCCCCATCTCCGCCGGTGCGCGCGAATACGAAATAGAAGTCTGTCACGCCCGCGCCCGAGATGAACTGCTTGGTGCCGTTGAGCACGTAGTGATCGCCTTGCCGTTCGGCGCGTGTGGCCAGAGCGGCGGCATCTGAGCCCGCGCCGGGCTCGGTCAGACAGTAGCTGGCGAGCCAGTCCATCGATGCCAGTTGCGGCATCCAGGCCGCGATCTGGTCGTCCGTGCCGTAGCGGCTGACCATCCAGGCAACCATGTTGTGGATCGAGATATACGACGAAATCGCAGGACAGCCGTAAGCGAGCGCCTCGAAGATCAGCGCGCCGTCGAGCCGCGACAGTCCCGAGCCGCCGGCCTCCACGGGCACGTAGATCGTCGCCATGCCGAGCGGCGCGGTCTCGCGGATGACGTCGGTTGGGAAATGTCCCCTCTCATCCCACTCTCCGGCGAACGGCGCGATGCGTTCGCGCGCGAAGGTGAGCGCGGTCTCCTGGATGGCCGCCTGTTCCTCGGTCAATGCGAAGTGCATCGGCGCCTCCTGTGATCGTTATCCCGGCCGTCATTCGCGGACGTTCCCCCACGAGCCTAGCGCGAACGGAGGAGCGAGAAAACATGCGCCGATGGTCGATCGTCGCCTGAACGCGCTGCTGGGCCGCAGGGCAGGGTGGCCTGCCGGTCTTCACAATATCTTGTCGGCGGCTCATGTTGCACCGCCGCAAGATTGGTGGCACGGGCAGGTCTCGCCTGCGGCCACTCTCACTGTGACCGCGTGGCATCCCATTGGAGCGATCATGAACGACAGCGGAATGCGCGATGGCATGGCGGCCGCCGGCAAAGTTGGCGAGCCGAAGCTGCCAATTCCGTTCGCCGAGTTCATTGCGCTGATGGCCTTGCTGATGGCGCTGACGGCCCTGTCGATCGACATCATGCTGCCGGCGCTGCCACAGATCGGCGACAGCTTCTCGCGCGCCGACAGCAACGATCGCCAACTCGTGCTGGTGAGCTACTTCGTCGGCCTGGCGGCGGGGCAACTTGTGTTCGGACCATTGGCGGATCGCTTCGGGCGCAAGCCGATGCTGCTGGCCGGACTGATTATCTACGCGGTCGGCACCTTGAGCGTGCTGTTGACCAGCAGCTTTGTCGGACTGCTGGCTGCCCGCGCCGTACAGGGCTTCGGCGGCGCCTCGCCGCGTGTCGTCTCGCTGGCGATTATCCGCGATTATTTCAGCGGCTGGCAGATGGCGCGCGTGATGTCGATCGTGATGATGGTGTTCATCGTTGTGCCGGTCTTTGCGCCTGCGCTGGGTCAGGCCATGCTGCATCTGGGCGATTGGCGTGGGTTGTTTGAATTTCTGCTGGTGATCGGCCTCATCAGCATCGTGTGGTCGAGTTTCCGGTTGCCGAACGAGCATCGTCCGCAAGGCGGTCCGCGGATCAGCATCGTGTCTGCTTTCCGCGTGGCGATGACCTCGCGGGTGACAGTCGCCTACGCGATGGCGGCGGGCTGCGCTTTTGGTTGTCTTGTCGCCTATATCAGCAGCGCACAGCAGGTGTTCGTCGATATCTATGGGCTGGGTGATGCGTTCCCGATCGTATTCGGGATGATCGCGGGTGTGATGATCTTTGCCTCGTTCGCCAACGCCAAGCTGGTCGGGCGCTACGGCATGCGGCGTGTTTCGCATTCCGCCGTTGTGGCGCTGGTCGGCGTGTCGCTGCTGTTGGCGCTGTCGACAATCGTTGGGACGCCGCTGTGGCTGTTCGCGATCCTGATGGCTGCGGCGTTCTTCGCGATCGGTATGATGCTGCCGAATTTCAACGCCATCGCCATGCAGCCGATGGGGCAGGTGGCTGGCACCGCGTCGTCGTTCATCGGCTTTTACACGACGGCGTCGGCGGCACTGTTCGGCTGGATGATCGGCTCATATTTTGACGGCAGCATCCGCCCGCTGGCGATCGGGTTCGTGCTGCTCAGTCTGGCGACGGTGCTGTCGATCGTCATCGGCGAAGGCCGCAACGGACTGTTCCGCGGCGAGTAGGCCACAGCTTTCGTCAAATCAGCCATGCGCAAATCGGGATATGTCATCCCGGTTTCGTAATTCGCCACAATGCGCACCTAGCGTCCGCCGCATCGAATCCGGATCCGGGGACACATGCGCGCTGCAATCATCGATCTTTGGCCGTCGCGGCGGATGGCAACGATCCTCGCTGCCTGTATTCTCCTGAGTGCAAATGCGGCAAGCAACGCGTGGGCGGGCGATGATTTTCGCGGCTGTCTGACCCGCGAAACGGAGACGTTCTATGCCAAGCTTGCGACTGCAATTCTCAGCACGGCCATAGACCCCGCCAGCGTTGACGATCATTTCATCGGGCAAGCCGGCGACACGATCGTCAAGACGTGCTCTGCCGGCACTGGTCAGGCCGAGGAGGCTGACGTCGCCGCGTTCCGCGAGCACATGACGAAGTGGCGTGTCCATCTCGATCAGCAATTGAGCCGCCTGACCAACATGGGCGGGGCCGACTGAGGTCTGCCGGAGCGACGCGATGCCCTGATTTGCTTGCTCGTTTGTCATGAACGGATGCGTCCGCTCGCGCGTTGATTTGTCAACGCGACAGAAAACGGAGCGGACCATGGATGATCAAAGCAGCGAAATCACCCGCCGTCTGGAAGATCTTGAAGCTCGGATTGCGGAAAAGAAGAAGGGCTTGGTCAAACACGGCGCGCTTGGCGACCCGCTCATGAAAGAATGGGACACGATGTTGGCCAGTCACGCCGAAATCCGTCGCCGCCTGCAGAACAGCGGCAGCAAGCGCAGCGAGGCGTGGGCGATGCTGGCTGAGGATGTCGATATTCTGCGCCGCTCGTTCTTTCACTGGGCTGCCCGCGTCGATCGCAGGTTCAAGGACGACTGAGGATACCGGCGCTATCGTCGACGGAGCGCTGACGGAATCCGCCAGCGCTCGCTTGTGTCCGTTCAGCCTACGATCGCGCGTGGCGATTCCGCGACTCCTGCAATACCGATTCGATTTCGCTGCGGTGGATGCCGATGTCCTTGAGCATGCGATCGTCGAGATCCTGCAAATGATAAGACGCCGCCCGTCGGATGTACCACCGTGTCAGCGCTTGCCCGCTCAAACGAAGCGTTAGCATGAGGAACCCTGTCAGGCTCCGATCAGCACGCGCATGGTTCTGGCAGTGTCTGCTCGTCGAATGGCTTGGCATGGCGCTCACTCCATCTGTTTCTCGATGGTCTGATTGTGCCTGAGACCTGCTGACAGCCTGGTGTCAGGAGCGCTGACAGTCTCCTGACACCGCGGTGTCAGGAGTGTTAGCGTAAGACTGCGCTGGGGATGCAGTTTCATGGGTCCAACACGTGCGCCGCGCCGACCGCCTGTTCGAGATCATTCAATTCCTGCGACGCAAGTCGCCAGCCCGCGCGCGCGACCTCAGCGAGGCGCTGGAGGTGTCCGAGCGCACCATCTATCGCGATGTTCAGGACCTGATCGCCAGCGGTGTACCGATCGAGGGGGAGGCCGGCGTTGGCTACGTTCTGCGGGCGGGTTTTGACCTGCCGCCGCTGATGTTCAAGGAGCAGGAGATAGAGGCTCTGGTCCTCGGCGCGCGCATCGTCGAATCCTGGGCCGATCCGGAACTGGCGGAAGCCGCATCGCACGTCATCGCCAAGATCGAGGCGGTTATTCCCGATCGGCTGCGCACCTACATGGCGAATACGGCGCTGCTGGCGCCGGCCCAGGCCTACATGGAGCCGATCACCTTCGATCTTGCCAAGCTGCGCCAGGCGCTGCGGGCTGAATTGAAGGTCCGGTTCAGTTATCGCGATTACGTCGGCAGCGGCTCGGAGCGGACCGTCAGGCCGCTGTCGCTGGCGTATTTCGGGCCGGTGTGGCTGCTGGCGGCGTGGTGCGAACTGCGCACCGATTTCCGCACTTTCCGGCTGGATCGGATCGACGGCTTTACCGTGCTGAACGAGCGTTTTCGGCATGAGCCGGGTAAGACGCTGCATGATTTTCTCAAGCGCGAACAGACCTGGACCCGGCGGTCGGTTCCGAAGACGGAATGAGGTCTGAGCGGCTTAGAGCTTTTCCGGTTTAGTCAGAACCACCCGCTCCCCCGCCCGGCCCCCCCGCAGCATGATGCCGTTGGGCGGCCGGGCGGGGGAGTGGGCCGGCCAGGTGCTTCCGCCTAAGGCGGAAAGACTCTAGCGGGTGCGATCGGCGTTTTTGAGCGCTTCGAGCTCGCAAATGCGATCCTCCAGCCACGCCATGTGATTGGCGTAGACCTGACGGATTTCTTCGGCCTCGAAACCAGCGGCAAGGCCCGCCAGGGCTCGGGATGCGCTCTGGCGCACGGCATCCAGCCGGCTGCGCAGTGCCTCAATCGTTGTGTCTTGATCCGCGTTCGACATTCCGCGCCTGACGAAGCAATCCGTGCAACCAATGCCGGAGCCTGACATCGGGCTTATAGCCCGATTCCAACGTCGTCGGATATTCGAGGGATTGGCCCGATCAGTTGAACTGCGGGCGCGCCAGCGTTGCCAGCATTGCATACCCGCCATACAGCGGCGTGCACCGGGCGATCAGACCATTGCGGCCCGCGATCGCCGACAGTTGCTCGCTGAGACCGACGATGGGCGTCACCGAGAACTTGGAAAGCCAGGCCAGTTGCCCGCGCCTCAGCACTGCCGGATAGCGCGCGAAATCGCCGAAATCAACGATATGCAACTGTCCGTTCGGCGCCAGGCAGCGAATGCCGCCCTCGACCACCTCCGGCCAAGCCGGGATCATCGACAGTGCGTAGGAGATGAACACGCGATCGAAGGCCGGACGGCCGAACAGGTGCTCGGAATCGAAGTCCGTGGCGTCACCGACGGCCAGCGTAACCCGTAACGCCAGACGACGGCGCTTCAACGTCGACTGGGCCGTTTGCAGCATGGCGGTCGAGACGTCGAGGCCACACAGGCTGCTCGCGGGGTAGCGCTGAGCGGCAGCGAACAGGTTGCGCCCGGTGCCGCAGCCGATTTCTAAAACGCTCCCACCCGCGGGCACATCCAGATCCGCGATCAGGCGGTCACGGCCGAGCAGGTAATGGGCCCGCGTCGCGTCATAGATGTAGCGCTGATAGCGATAGATGCTGTCCATCTTCTCGCCGGCCGTCGCGGTGCTGGACGGAGCTGCGGTCATCGCGCGTATCCCTGTCAGGCGAGCTCATAGAGGTGGAAACCGCCGTAGATCGCCGAGCGGTCGCGCAGCGTCCACTGGCGTGACGTTTCGGCGTGATAGTGCCAGCGGGCCAGCAACGCGTCGGGCAACCGGCCAGGCAGCAGGCTCGGCTCCGCGGCGGTGCGGAAGATAACCCGCGCGCCCCGACGTGCCGTGCGTGTGACCTCGCTCCACAGCCGCGTGAGATCGGCGTCGGACATCCAATCCTGAGCGTCGAGGAAAACATAGCGGTCGAGGCTGGCATCCGGCGACTGCGCGAGATGGTCCGTCACGCTGACGTGGCGCACGCTGACGCGCACGGCATTGGCGCGCACGACGTCGAAGTTCGCGGCTTCCAGGTAAGGCGGCAGTGCGCCCTGGTTCTCGGCATCGCCATAGCTGCGACCGAAAGCCTGGCGGGCGAAGTAGTTTTCGTTGAGCGGGAAGTCACAGGCGAGCCGTTCCAGGCGCTCGCGCAACACTCCAGCGATGCCTTCCTCGCTGTCACCGGCCAACGCCTTGTACTGGGCGGGCGGAATGCCGAGGCCGAACAGCGATGCCGGACGCGCCATCAGCC
>JAEZBU010000029.1 GCA_023426855.1 Pseudomonadota bacterium
CGAGTGCCTTCTGCTTGTCCATAGTGTCCCCTTCGACGATGCGGAGATGCGGCGTTTGCATTTGGCTCACCCTATGGCAGGAGCTTTGGAACAGCAATTCACCACATTTGTACCTATTTTGTTCTCATTTGTCGAGTGTCGAGCAAATGTCTGATGTGGAAATCTAAATCCACCTTGTTTCTCCGTATGTTCTCTCCCGGCAACACGGAGCATCCGGACAATCGGCTCGCGATGAGCCGATCACGAATCGACCTTTGGCTACGATTGGAAGTCGTGACGGGAGTGACCTCAGCGGGCCAGCTCCTCCTTCACCTTGGCGGCCAATTGGGCCAGCGAGAACGGCTTCTGCAGGAAAGCGAACGTGGCGTCCGGATCGAGCGAGTTCTTGAACGCATCATCCGGGTAGCCGGACATGAACACGATTTTCATGTCCGGATTGGTCGCACGCATTGTCTTATACATCGTCGGCCCGTCCATTTCCGGCATGATCACGTCGCTGACGACGAGATCGACGGGCTTGTCGCTTTCCGCCATCACTTCAAGCGCTTCCTGGCCGGTCGATGCCTGAAGCACCTCATAGCCCTGCCGCCTTAGGGCTTCGACGGCAAAGCTGCGCACGGCATCTTCATCTTCCACCAGCAGGACGCGACCCGCGCCGGTGAGGTCGCGATGACGCTGCTCTTTCTTGGCAGCCTTCACCGTTGCGGCTTCAGCTTCAGCTTCCGCATCGACGTGATGACGCGGCAGGAAGATGCGGAAGGTCGTGCCTTTGCCGACTTCGCTTTCCACAAAGACATAGCCGCCGGTCTGCTTGACGATGCCGTAGACACTCGCAAGCCCAAGGCCAGTGCCCTTACCGACACTCTTTGTGGTGAAGAACGGCTCGAAGATCTTGGCCTGCACCTCGGCGGACATGCCGTGGCCGGTATCCTCGACCTCGATCATCACGTATTCGCCGACCGGCAGCTCCTGCAGATCGAGCTTCTGGCTGTCGCGCTCGGAGATGTTGCGCGTGCGGATGGTGAGCTGCCCGCCATCCGGCATGGCATGGCCTGCATTCACCGCCAGATTGACCACCACGGAACCGAGCTGGCCACGATCGGCCTTGACGTACCAAAGATCGCGCCCCGGGAGGATCTTCAGCTCGATCTTCTCGCCCAAAAGGCGGTTCAGCATCATCGATGTATCGGTCAGCGTTTCGCTGAGTTCCAGCACTTCCGGCTGCAGCGTCTGGCGCCGCGAGAAGGCGAGAAGCTGGCTGACGAGTTCTGCCGCGCGATTGGCGCTCGACCGAATGTTGATGATGTTCTGGTAGGCGGGATCGACCGGCCGATGCGTCTGCAGCAGCAGATCAGAGAAGCCGATGATTGCCGTCAGCACGTTGTTGAAATCGTGCGCGATGCCGCCCGCCAGCTTGCCGACGGCTTCCATCTTCTGGCTTTGCGCGAACTGCACTTCGAGCGCCTTCAACTCGGTCGCGTCGATCACGTACAGCACCGCCGCTTCCGCGCCGGAACCACGCGTCACCGTGCTGAAGAAAACGCGGCGCGTGAATTCACCTGCCTCGCCGACGGTGATCTCGAGCGGCTGGATGTTGGCCTTACCGGCCAGCGCGTCGTTCAGCGCGGACTGAAGCGCAAGCCGCTTTTCGGCGTCGGCGCCACGGGTGAGCAATTCGATCGCCTTTTCGGCCTGGCCGGCTTTGCCGTCCAGCATCAATCGCGCGAATGCCGTGTTGGCGCTGGCGATCTTACCCTCGGCGTTCACGGTGGCGATGCCGAACGGCGCCGACTGGAAGAAGCGGGCGAAGCGAACCTCGGCCGGACGTGACGTGCCGGTTGCGTCATCTTCGATGGCGCGCTCCAGAACGACCGCCGAGAAGCCCTCAGCCTTGCCGGCTTCGACGCGCGGCACGATGATCAGGCTGGCTGGCCAGCTGCGGCCATCTTCACGCACCAGATCGAGATCGATACGGCGGGCGGCGTCGCCCGGTTCGCGGGACAGCGCGCGCAGCAGCACCGCGCCGTCGCCGGAGACGATGTCGGTCAGTTTCAGGCCGCGCACCAGCGATCCAGGGCTCAGCCCCAGCCAGTGCGCCAGCGTATCATTGCAGAACTGGATGCCGGCGTTTTCGTCAGCCACCATCAGCCCGATCGGCGTCGCCTCATAATGGGCAAGCGTGGCTTCGAGCGAGCGCTGCGTCTCCACCTCGCGGCGACGTTCATCGGTGATGTCGGTGATGCGCCAGAGGATGACCGGGCCGTTTTCCTGTGCGGTCGCCGGCATCGATAGAGGCACCACGCCGAGACGGTACCAGCGCGAGTGACGCTGACCGGCGGTGACAGTCCGCAGCCGCACCTCTTCGGTCCGCGGCTCGCCGCGCGCGGCGGCGCGTGTCAGGCGGAACAGCGCTTCGCCGGCTTGGGGCTCGCCGGCAAACAGCGCTTCGAGCGCGCTGACATGCGCGAGCTTGGCCGGCGCGACCAATGCATCAAACGCCGGATTGGCGAACAGGCGGCGACCTTCCAGAGTCGTGATGCATAATCCGTCGCTGAAGCCCTGGGCCAGCGCCGCAACAACTTCACCGTCGGTGCGCCGCTCCGCGATACGGATGTGACCAGCCGCGAGACCGAACAAGAAAAAGACACCAACTGTGGCGAGAAACGCCATCAGCGTCAGCATCAACGGTTCGCGGGTATCGAACGAGAGAAGAGCCAGTACGGCCAGCGTGCCGGCAAGCACGACGGAAGCGAGCGCGACCACGCCGCCGCCACCCTGTCCAGGCACCAGCGGATTGCCAGCGGCAATCGATGCCTGTTGTGCCTTGCTCTCCCGCATAGCGGGGGAAATTAGCTGATTCTGGGAACAGTGGACGCTCGTGGCCATTACAAGGAGACTCTTACTCACAACTCTTCCACACCGGTTGCGCAGCCTCGAATCGCGGGAGACTGCGATGTCGCCGGGCACGTGACAGCCGCGGCTCCCCTCAACATTTCGGTCATCTCGGTAAAAATTACGTTTCCGAATGTCCAATCTCGCACATCGCTTGCTCACCGTTTGCGCACGCATGGCGCGAATGTCGCCCCTCACACGGGTTAATCTGAGCGGAAAAGCGCGCTATAGGTGCGATGGGTGTTCGATAATGAGTTGAGTCGGGCGGCTGTCGGCGACGGGATGCCTTCCCGCTGCCACATGACAGGTGCACCCCTCACATCACGGGTGATCAAGAGGGCGCGGGCATTGTCCGCGTGAGGCGATCATGGAAATTTTGTCCTGGCTGATCTTCGTGGTTTTCATCGCTGCCCTGCTCATCGCAGGCGGACTGTTGCTGCGCGGGTATTTGAATACGGGCACGCCCAAAGGCGCGCTGAAGGATGCATTGTCCGGCAATTTCTTCGGTCCGCGTGCTCCCAAGCGGCTTGAAGTCACGGATCAGGCCAATGTCGATGGTCGCCGCAAGCTGCTTTTGATCCGCCGCGATGGCATTGAACATCTGATCATGACCGGCGGACCGGTCGATGTCGTGATCGAAACCGGTATCAGTCCCCCGCCCGCCAGTGTCGGTGGCCAGATCGGCAACGGATCGGATGAAGCAACCACAGCGATCTATCAGCGCGCGCCGCGGCCAATCGCGGCTGTTGGGGAATCATCCTGAATTCGAGCGATAAATTGCCGCCCGGTTAGACGGCAACGCGGTGTCGGCTCGCGGCCAGCATGGTGACGTCCGTGCCGCCAACTGATGATAGCGCTGGCATCATGTGCCGGAGCATCCAGACGGAGGGACAATGTTTTCGAGTTTCCCGCGATTGACGAATATTGCAGTCATCGCATGCGCGGCCGTCTTATTTGCTCTTCCGCTATCCCAAACGGCAACCGCTCAACAGCCCGCGTCTCCCCCTGCACCGGCCGCCCCGGCACCAACCGCTCCAGCTCAACCATCGCCCGAACAGGGTGCACCCGCGCAAGCGGCGCCGACCGAACAAGCCCCGGCGGCACAACCAACTGCTCCAGCCCAAGCTCCCGAAGCCCCTCCGGCTCCCTCGGCAGCGTTTCCTGAAGAATTGGCGCAACGCGTTACCCAACTCACATCCGCCATCGAGAATGCGGAGAAAGCCGTCGAACGCGTCAAGGAGCGCGAGAGTGGCCTCGCCGAACAGCGAGATATCGCCGAGCAGATTGAGATCGACGCACAGCAGATCGCAACGACGCTGCACCCGCGTCTCGAAGCCGTCAACGCACAGCTCGAGAAACTTGGCCCCGCTCCGACAGACGAAGGCGCCGAAGCGCAACCCGTCGCAGCGGAGCGCTCTCGCCTTACGGGTTTGCAAACCCAAATGGGCGGCGCGATCAAAACCGCAGAGCTCAGCAGGGTTCGTGCGCGACAGTTGATCAGCCGGGTGCAGCAACTGCGCCAAGGCATCTTTGCGCAGGATCTTCTACGCCGCTCGCCCAGCATCCTGTCGGGCTCGACCTGGAGCAGCCTGGAGCTTCCAGCAACACGCGCTTATCGTCAGATCAGTAATGTCGTCATCGCCTGGTGGAGCGATGCCTCGGCGCAGATAACTGCACTTCTCCTGCTGATGATTGTAGCTGTCGGCGCGCACACGGCACTGCGTCTGCCACTTGCGACCGTGGTGCGACGGCACGGATATGTCGGCGAGGCTGGCGTCCAGCCGCATTTCTTCTCGCGCGCCAAATCTGGAGTGATCACATTCGTTGCGCGCGCGGCGCCTGCCGCGGCGGCCGCAAGCGTCATCTACGGCGGCCTGACCTGGCTCAATCTGCTTGAGCATACGGCAGGCGTTCTGGCCGAGATCATTCTCACGGGCATTCTGATCCACGTCGGTCTCTCGGCGCTCGCGAACGCGGTACTCATGCCCTGTCCGCCATCGCATCGCCTGCTCGACGTGCCCGCGGACAGTGCGCCGAAACTGCTGCGATTAGCCAAGCTTTTCGGAACGGTCGCGGCATTGAATTTCGTCGCCAGCTCCGTCGTGCGCACATTGTATCTGCCGCTGGAAGTCGGGGTCCTCGTCGCGGTCATATATAACCTGGCCAGTGCAGCCTTGCTGCTTGCGCTGGTGAGAACGCCGCTCGTCGTAAAAGACCCGCCCGAGCGCTACGTACCTCGTTGGCTGACCTTGCCTCTCGCCGCCCTGGCCGTGGCAATCGTCATCACGACCTTGACGGGATACGTTTCTCTCGGACGCTTTATCACGGGCCAAGTCGTATTGGTCGGCGGCGCAGTGCTTATCATACTGCTGGCCCACTACGCCGTTCGCAATGTCGTCTACGTCGCCGCCGAGGGTAATCGCGGCCACGTGCTCGAAGCCCGCCTGGGGCTCGATCGCGATCAAACCAGCACGTTCAGCCAGCTCCTGGTTTTTTCGTTCGACGTTGTCATTATTCTTGCCGCGATCCCGTTACTGCTTCTGACCTGGGGCTTCGCGCCGAGCGATATCCTGGACTGGATCAGACTTGCCTTGTTCGGCTTTGAAGTCGGACAATTCCGCATCTCGCTGGCGCGGATCCTGATCGCAGTGCTGCTGTTCCTTGCGTTGTTGTCCGTTACGCGCCTGATTCAGCGCTGGCTCGACAATTCCGTCCTGCGCCCCGCCCGCGTCGATGGCGCAATCTCGCACTCGGTGCTGATGGGCATAGGCTACGCGGGCATCGGTCTGGCTACCGTAGCTGCGCTCTCCTATGCCGGCTTGGACTTGACGCATCTTGCCCTTGTCGCAGGCGCGCTATCGGTCGGTATCGGTTTCGGCCTGCAGGCGATATTCAACAACTTTGTGTCGGGCATCATCCTGTTGATCGAACGTCCGATCAAGGTGGGCGACTGGATCAACGTCGGTGGGCAGGAAGGCTTCGTACGCCGCATCAATGTTCGAGCGACAGAGATTGAAACGTTCGATCGCGCCAGCGTCATCGTCCCCAATTCCCAGCTTATCACCGGCTCGATGACCAATCTGACCCATCGCAACGCTATGGGTCGTATCCTGTTCAAAATAAACGTTTCCTACAAATCCGATCCGGAGCATGTGCTCACGGTGATCCGGGGCGTCGTCGATGCTCAAAGCTCCGTCCTAAAGCTTCCCGCCCCGTGGGTCGGCCTCGACGATTTCAGCCCAGATGCCATGGTTTTCACGGTTGTCGCATTTGTTGCTGACGTCAGCCAACGCGGTGGCGTGAAATCGCAGATGCTGATCGACATCAACAAGGCGTTCAAAGAGGCCGGGATCGAGATCCCCCATCCTCAGCACGATATTCATCTCCGGGATCTGGATGGTGTGCGCTCCGCGGTTGCCGCAGCCCTTGAGGCGCGGCGGCGCGAAAAGGCATTCGAAGCTGGCGCAGACTGACGTTCGCCGCAGCGCTCACGCATGCAGCCTTCGCAGGTCAGCGGCTGGCGTCGTCAATGTCGCCGAAGTCGCTGGCTGTCAAAGCCGCAAGGTTCAACAGCGAGCGCACCGCCACGACGGTGCAGACCGTACGATGTGGATGGTCTGGGCTATTGATGGCCACTGGCGCGACCGCGCACGAGGCGGGTTTCGCCTCCAGTCCCGCAGTAACTGGCTTCAGGGAGTTAGCGTGAGCGGCGAGCGCCGCGCCAAACGCTGCAACAGCGATTACAGAACCAGCAATTGCAGGCGTGCCAAACTTCACCACGTGCAACCTACTCCCAGCGCGCATCTACCCGGATTTTGAAACCGTCGATTGTGAAAAATCGTCCGCGCCGCCATCTTGCCCTATGAAGAGCAGTGGCTTAGCTGGCGAAAGGCCTCACAACTTCGGAGTGTGCGCCAACGCAATGAACAACGCGTTAAGCGTTGATCCATTCTGGGATGTTCAAAAGCATGCGGCGGCCGGCCATTCGCGCCGGCTGCGCAATTTCAGCCGGAGCTTATCGGTGTCGCGGTCTCAGGCCGCCCTCAATCCTCGCGGTAGACCCGCTCGCGGCGCTCGTGCCGCTCCTGGGCTTCCAGGCTCAGCGTTGCGATCGGCCGAGCGTCGAGACGACGCAGTCCGATCGGCTCGCCCGTCTCTTCGCAGTAACCGTAACTTCCGTCCTCGATGCGCGCGATGGCCGCGTCGATCTTGTTGATCAGCTTGCGGTGGCGATCGCGCGCCCGCAATTCCAGCGCACGATCGGTCTCGGACGTCGCGCGATCAGCCAGATCGGCATGCTGCGTCGAGTCGGTATGCAGCCCTTGCAGCGTCTCGCGTGTCTGAAGAAGGATTTCTTCCTTCCAAGCCAGCAACTTACGCCTGAAATAAGCACGCTGCCGCTCATTCATGAAGGGCTCGTCCTCGGACGGCCGATAGTTGTCCGGTAGCAGCAGGCTGCCCTCCACCTGGATCGGCTTGGTCTTGGTCTTCGCCTGCGACTTGCGGTCTTTTGTGGTGCTCATCAGGGCCCTGCAAAGACGGCTTGAATGCTGTCACTGTCGACTAGCGGAATAGCTAAAACGTGCCCCGCTTTTAGCTCGGCAACCCGGCAAGTCAAGGTCTTACCCGAACCAATGCATGGAGTTGGGGAACACATCTTGTCGAGGAGCGTGCGGAATTTGCCGAAGTCTCCAGCAATCGCAAGAATTGTCGCCCCTTTCACATTCCCGTTTACGTTGTTTTCAATCCTGAGATGTATTTTACTAATCTCTCGCGCAAACGGCGGCAGTGAGGTGATCTGATCGCAGCAGGTCACCGCCCCGCAGAGAGCATGCACGCACGCCTGGTTGCTCTCCCACCCAGGCGTGCGTTGCGGCGCGCG
>JAEZBU010000201.1 GCA_023426855.1 Pseudomonadota bacterium
TGGTATGGGAGGCGTTAACGGCGACCTGAAGTCCCGGCATTGGTTCGCGAAGTGTTAAGCTCCGGCATGAAATGCTGTGGGTTCCGACAGTTTCGAACGGAACGGGAACGGAACGCTCTTGTGCTGATCCGCGACTTTTGGAAGAAGTGCCGGCATGGCCGATAGCATCGATCTCTTCGCGCAAGTTCCTCCTGCCGCCCCCCGGCCGCCGGAACCGCGCCCCGTACCCGCACGAGAAGCCTCGCCCGCCGCGACGCGCGACGCGAGCGAGGGTTACGACGCCAGCCATATCGAGGTGCTGGAAGGGCTGGAGCCGGTGCGCCGCCGCCCCGGCATGTATATCGGCGGCACCGACGAGAAGGCGCTGCATCACCTCTTCGCCGAGGTGATCGATAACGCGATGGACGAAGCCGTCGCCGGCCACGCCAACTGGATCGAAGTGCGGATGGAAGCCGACGGCTATCTCACCGTCATCGACAACGGCCGCGGCATCCCTGTCGATCAGCATCCCAAATATAAGGACAAGTCCGCCCTCGAAGTCATCATGACCATGCTGCACTCGGGCGGCAAATTCGACGGCAAGGCCTACAATACATCCGGCGGTCTGCACGGCGTCGGTGTGTCGGTGGTGAACGCGCTGGCGGAACTGCTCGAAGTCGAGGTCGCGCGCGGCCAGCAGCTCTACCGCATGATATTCAGCCGCGGCAAAGCCCAGGGCAAGCTGCAGAAGCTCGGCTCGGTCATGAACCGGCGCGGCACCAAGGTACGCTTCAAGCCGGATGAGGAGATCTTCGGCAAGGGCGCCGCATTCAAGCCGTCGCGGCTGATGCGCATGGCGCGCTCCAAAGCCTACCTGTTCGGTGGCGTCGAGATCCGCTGGTTCTGCGATCCGTCGCTGATCAAGGATGAAACACCCTCGGAAGCCGTGTTCCACTTCCCCGGCGGCCTAAAGGACTACCTGAATGCCAGCATCGAGGGGCGCACGCTGGTCACCAAAGACCTGTTCTCCGGCACCATCAAGACGGACGCCCAGCACGGCTCCGTGGAATGGGCGATAGGCTGGGTCAGTAACGACGACGGCTTCCAGCACTCTTATTGTAACACGGTGCCGACGCCCGAAGGCGGCACGCATGAACAGGGCATGCGCCAGGCGCTGATGAAAGGCCTGCGCGCTTACGGCGAGCTCGTCGGCAATCGCCGCGCCGGTCAAATCACCGCCGAGGACGTGATGGGCACGTCCGTCGCAATGTTGTCGGTGTTTATCCGCGAGCCGGAGTTCCAGGGACAGACCAAAGACAAGCTGGCGACCCAGGAGGCCGTGCGCATCGTCGAGAATACGATGCGCGACGCGTTCGATCACTGGCTGGCAGATTCTCCGCAGCAGGCGACGCGCCTGCTCGAATGGACCATCGAGCAAGCCGAAGAACGGCTCAAACGCCGCCGTGAAAAGGAAGTCAGCCGCCAGAGCGCGACCCGCAGATTGCGCCTCCCCGGCAAGCTGGCCGACTGCACCATTCAGGCAGCGGCTGGTACAGAGATCTTCATCGTCGAGGGCGACTCGGCCGGCGGTTCGGCGAAAAGCGCGCGCGACCGCTCCAATCAGGCCATTCTGCCCCTGCGCGGCAAGATCCTGAACGTGGCCAACGCCTCATCCGCGAAACTGGCGCAGAACCAGTTGCTGTCGGATCTGATCCAGGCGCTGGGTGTCGGCATCGGCGCCAAGTATCGCGACGAGGATCTGCGTTATGAGCGCGTCATCGTGATGACCGACGCCGACGTCGATGGCGCACACATCGCGTCGCTGATGATCACCTTCTTCTACCAGGAGATGCCGGAGCTCATCGACAACGCGCATCTCTATCTGGCGGTGCCGCCGCTCTATAAGCTGACCCAGGGCGCCAACTCGGCCTATGCGCGCGACGACAAACACAAAGACGAGCTGTTGCGCACCACCTTCAACGGGCGCGGCAAGGTCGAGATCAGCCGCTTCAAAGGCCTCGGCGAAATGAATGCCCAGCAGCTCAAGGAAACCACGATGGATCCGAAGCGGCGGACGCTGCTGAAGGTCGAAATCTCAGAGGCCGATCGCAGTTCCGTCGCCGATGCCGTCAACAGCCTGATGGGCTCGAAGCCGGAAGCGCGCTTCCGCTTCATTCAGGAGCGGGCAGCCTTCGCGAAGGACCTGGATATCTGAGGATCTCCAGTTGTCCTTACTCCCCGTCACTCCCGCCACCGCGGATAATGCGGATGCCGGTACTGGGCTGCGCGTAGAGTATTCGCTGCAAACATAGAAACGCTCGCCGAAACACGTCCTTCACCTCTTCCGTGGGGAGAGGTCGGCGCGCAGCGCCGGGTGAGGGGTTACAACATCAACCGTACCGGGAGCCCCCTCACCCCAACCCTCTCCCCGCCGGGGAGAGGGGGATTGAGCGCGCGTTCGGGTGTTTCAATCGAAGTCGGAACGCCTCTAAGCCGCGTCGCGCCCGTAGAACAGCATGACGACGTGCTCGGCTTCCGCGAAGAACAACCAGCGCTCGATCAGCACACCCGCCGCTGCTGATGCGACGGCCAGCACGGCGAATACAACGGCCATCGTTGGCCCCGCGGCCAGCATCAGGATCGCCAGCAGCGCCGGCACCACGAACAACAGCAGCACAGCCGTTCGGCGCAACTTCTGGGCATGCTTGCGGCCGATCGAATAGCCCATCTCGCGCATGACGTAGTTGGGTTGTGTATGCGCCGGTTCGAGTGTGCGCACCTTGCCGAAGCGGCCGAGCCCCGTCGCATCACCGACCGTGTAGGTGCGCGCGGCTTCGTCGGACTGTCCCCAGTACGTCGTCTTCAGCACCCAGGCGGCCGCAAGCGTCGCGATGACCAGCCATGACACCCAACCCATCAGCCCACCGAACACCGCCAGCAGGAAGGTCAGCAGCAGTGCGCCCGTGGCCAGCGACAGCGCGACATAGACCGGCGTGACCAACGGATGATGCCAGGAGCGGATGGTCGGCAGCGAAGCGTAGATCATGCCGGTGCAGATCACCGTCACCACGGCCATCGCCACTGCGATGATACCCGCGAGCGCGAATATCCCATCCGTTCGTTCGAGAAACACCCAGCCGATACCGAAGAGACCTGCGGGCAGATACGTCGCGATCGCCGCCACGCCTTCGCGCGACAGCCACGACGAGCGCCAATGCGACAACGCCCGCCATGCGCGCTCCGGGCGGCCAAGATGCGCCGTCGATGACAGCAGTCCCGCCGTGATCAGTGCCAACGCGAGGCCCATCCCGACGAACCCGAACAGCCAGCCCGTCGGCAGCAAACCCAGCGCGCCGAGCAGTCCCAGCCAGATCAACAGTCCGTAGCCGGCTCCGGAGGCTGTTGTGAAGAAGATGACCGAATAGGCGGGATGCATGGGCGGTCCTGAATCTCGCAGCGTATTTTACGGAAACGGGCTTATCGCGACAGCAGCTTATCGGCCCAGGCAAAGAAGCGGGCGGACGCGGAATCCGCATCCTCGCTGACCTGCGGCGCATGCGAAGCAGTGACCGTCGTAGCATCGCGGCGCGGGCGCGGCGGCAGATACTTGTTCACCGGCTTGTAGCCTGTCTCGGGCAGCAGATCGTATCCGCCACGCTCCGCAACGAGTTGGGAAACGCGGCTCGACGGATCGCCGAGATCGCCGAAATGACGTGCGCCGGTCGGACAGGCGCGGACG
>JAEZBU010000074.1 GCA_023426855.1 Pseudomonadota bacterium
CGGCTGATCCGATCGACGAGTTCGTCAATCTCGCGCTCACCTACGACGGTCGTTCGCCGCCTTCGCTACAGGGCTTCCTGGTCTGGCTGCGGCGGCTGAAGATGGAGATCAAGCGCGATCAGGAGCACGGCCGCGACGAAGTGCGCGTGATGACCGTGCACGGCGCCAAGGGCCTCGAAGCGCCGATCGTGTTCCTGCCCGACACCTGCACCTCGGCATCCGGCGAGCGGCCCGGCGCACTGGTGGCGCTGCCGGATGCGCACAAGCCGGAGGGTTTCCCGGATCCGTGCCTGTGGCCGGTGAAAGGCACCAGCCGTCACGCCGCCGTGCAGCGCGCCAAGGGCGCCATCAGCGCCGCCGAAGCCGAGGAGCGCAACCGCCTGCTCTACGTCGCCATGACGCGCGCAAAGGACCGGCTGTATGTGTGCGGCTTCGAGGGCAAGAAGGCGCGCCCGGCCGACTGCTGGTACAGCCTGATCGAGGACGGTCTGCGCGACACCTGCGAGCGGATCGAGATAGCCGATGGTCGTCATGTGCTGCGCGTGTCGTCTCCGCAAACCGTGGCGCCGCGCAAGCCCGAGGCCCAGGTCCAGAGCGAAGGCCAAACCGAACCCTTGCCGGAGTGGGCGCGCAACACGGCACCCCGCGAACCGGTGATGACCATTCCGCTGGCGCCGTCGCGGCTGGGCGAGTTGCATAGCGACGACAACGGCGATCCCATCGATCACCCGCCCGCCGGTTCGGGTATCATCGATACGGAACCGCGCAGCACGTCGCCGCGCGCACTGGTCGAGAACTACCGCTTCCTGCGCGGCACGCTCACCCACGCCCTGCTCGAACACCTGCCGGGCATCGCCGCGCCGGATCGTCAGGCGGCCGCAGAAGCCTTTATCGCATTGCGCGGTCATGACCTTCCGGCCCGCGTGCGCGCTGGAGTTGCACGGGAGACCTTGGCGATCCTGGACGATCCACAGTTTGGCGCCCTGTTCGACTCGGACAGCCGCGCCGAGGTGCCGATCGCGGCGGAAATCCCTGATCCCAAAGGCGTTCGCCCGGCGCTGCGCATCACCGGCCAGATCGATCGGTTGAGCCGGCTCGATCACGAAGTGCTGATCCTGGACTACAAAACCAACCGTCCGCCGCCGCTGGAAGCGACCGGCATCGCCCCACTCTACGTCTCCCAGATGGCGGCCTACCGCCTTGTCCTGAAACAGATTTTCCAGGATTTACCAGTGCGCTGCGCCATTCTCTGGACGGACGGCGCCCGCCTGATGCCGATCCCGGACGATATGCTTGACACCGCCGAGGAAAGCCTTTGGCATCATGGCAGCGCTCGGCTTGACGCCCCGTGAGCCCGTTCTTACCTTTCGCCCAGAAGCGGTATTCGAGTCCCCACACTCATTCCTCAAAGAGATCCCCAGGTGGGGCCAACAGGAGATGCATCGTGACGCAGGCAGTGTCTGATCAGAATTTCGCCGACGAAGTGCTGAAGTCGTCCGAGCCGGTGGTTGTGGACTTCTTCGCCGAGTGGTGCGGCCCGTGCAAGGCCATGGCGCCCGCTCTTGAGCAGGTCGCCACCGAGATGAAGGGCAAGGTGAAGGTGGTGAAGGTCGACGTCGACCAGAACCCTGGCATCACCCAGCAGTATCGCATCCAGGCGATGCCGACGCTGATGGTGTTCAAGGACGGCCAGGTTGCCAACCAGCACGTCGGTGCCCTGGTGCAGAAGACCAAGCTGGAAGCCTGGATCAACGAGTCGATTTCGGCCTGATCCGCGCTCATTTCGAAATATCATGATGATGCGGGGTTTCCGTTGAGGCGGAGACCCCGTTTTCATGTCAGCATGCCGCAAAATCCGACAAGTATACCGGTCCCTGAGCCGGTGATCTGGAGAGGTGATACGTGCGCATCGTATGTCTGGGGGCTGGCGGTATCGGCGGTTATTTTGGCGGGCGTCTGGTGGAAGCAAAGTCCGCCGACGTCTCATTCATCGTCAGGCCCAACCGCAAGCAACAACTCGACCGCGACGGCTTGAAAATCGAAAGCCCTCTCGGCGACCTCGCTGTCAAAGTCGACGCGGTTCTCTCGGAAGATATCAAAGCGCCGGCCGACGTGGTGCTGCTGACCTGCAAGGCTTACGATCTCGACAGCGCGATCGCGTCGATCAAACCCGCGGTCGGAGAAAACACCGCAATCCTCCCGCTACTCAACGGGATGTCGCATCTCGACAGGCTGAATGCGGAGTTCGGCAAGCAGCGCGTGCTCGGCGGTCTCGCAGGCATTGCAATCACGCTGCTGCCCGATGGCCGCATCAAGCATATGAACGACTGGAGCGTGATCACCTTCGGCGAGCAGGACGGCACCATGAGCCCGCGCGTCACGGCGCTGCAAGCCGCGCTCGACGCAACCAAAGGCACCACCGTTACGGCAACCCCCGAAATCATGCAGAAGATGTGGGAGAAGCTCGTCTTTCTCTCCACGCTCGCAGGCATGACCACACTGATGCGCGCCAATGTCGGCGAGATCGCGCGCGCGCCGGGTGGCGTGGATCTCATGATGGATCTACTGGACCGAACAGCGCGTATCTCGGAAGCTGAGGGCTATCCGATGCCGGAGCCGTACATGGAACGCAACCGCCGCCTGCTCGACGACCCGCAATCGACGCTGACTGCCTCGATGCTGCGCGATCTGGAACGAGGAGGTCCGGTCGAGGCTGATCACGTTGTCGGTTATCTGCTCGACAAGGCACGCGCACACGGCATCGACGATACGCTGCACCGCGTCATCTACGCGGGTCTCAAAGCTTATGAGCAGCGCCGCGCGGCAGGGCGGCTGTAATCAGTTCGACTGTTGCGTCACACCCTGCTGCAGCGCCAGCACGTGACCGGCTAGGTACAGCGAGCCGCAAATCAGGATGCGCTTGGGGCCGCGGTCGCTGGCATCGATCCAGCGCAGCGCAGCCGCGACATCCGTTGCCGGAACCGCCGGAAAACCGAGTTCCCCCGCGATTTCGGCCAGTCCGGCCGGCGTCAGCGGTTGCTCGTGCGCGCCCGGGATCGGCACGGTTACGATACCGCGCACGAGGCCGCGAAACGGCTTGAGGAAACCCGCGGCATCCTTCTGGCCCATCATGCCGACGACCAGGTAAAGCGGGCTCGGCGAGCGGTCTTCCAGGTCAGCCAGCGTCTGCGCAATCGCCTGCCCCCCAGCCGGATTATGCCCGCCATCGAGCCAGAGTTCCGATCCTGGCCGCATCGCGTCGGCCAACCGCCCTGAGCGCAGCCGCTGCATGCGGGCAGGCCAGTCAACATCGGCCAAGCCTTGCTCGATGGCGCGCTCGTTCAGCCCCAGATGGCGCAACGCCAGCGCGGCGGCAACCGCCGTTCCCGCATTGATGATCTGATGTTTGCCGATCAGCGCGGGCTTCGGCAGATCCAGCAGCACGTTTTCCTGCTGGAACACCAGCCGTCCGCGCTGCTCGTAGGCGTCGAAATGATGCCCCCAGGCGATCACCGGCGCACGCACCTTGCGCGCCTGCTGAGAGATCACTTCCATCGCCTCGTCTTCCTGCTGCGAAACGACGGCAGTGACGTCGCGCTTCAGGATACCGGCCTTCTCGGCCGCGATCTTAGCCAGCGTATCGCCGAGCTTGTCGGCGTGATCCATGGCAATCGGCGTGATGACAGACAGTGCCGGTTTATCGATGAGATTGGTCGCATCGAGCCGCCCGCCGAGCCCGACTTCGAGGATCACCGCGTCGGCCGGATTGGCCGCGAAGGCAGCGAACGCCGCCGCCGTAGTGATCTCGAAGAAGGTCATCGGATCGCCGGCGTTGACGCGGGCGACCTCCGTCAGCAGGGCAACGAGATCCGTCTCACTGATCGGCTTCGCGCTATCCTCATCGCCCGCCACGACAATACGTTCGTGGAAGCGCACCAGATGCGGCGAGGTGTAGACATGCACGCGCCGACCCGCAGCTTCCAGCATCGCCTTCAGATAGGCGGCGGTCGAGCCTTTGCCGTTGGTGCCCGCGATATGAATGACGGGCGGCAGGCGATCTTGCGGATTGCCGAGCTTAGCCAGCAGCCCCTGGATGCGGCCGAGCGACAGATCGATGAGCTGCGGGTGCAGCGTTTTCAGTTCAGCCAGGAGTTCATCGCTCGTCGGCATCGCGGCTCCGCTGGCCAGGCCGTTCCGAGAACGGAGCGGCGACCTGATCTACTGCAGGACTGCACTTAAAACCCTGAGCTGAATAGCCACCAACCGCGGTCTCACGATGACACCCCGGCCAGTCCGCTTATGCGCTGTGCGCCCCGCCATCTTTCGTCAGCGAGCGCTGCTTGGCAGCTTGCACATCACGCTTGGCCTTTTCGCGCGCCTCGAACCGCTCAGCATCTTCCACCGGCTCGGCGACGACCGTGACGTCCGTGCGGCCGGTTTCAATCAGCTTGCCATCCACCGGCGTGCCGTTGAGGTGCGTGTGATGACCGTTGATCGGCTTCGACTTTTCCTTCGCCTTGACCTTGCTCGGCGCCAGCAGGCGGCAGATCCGGGCCAGTGTCTCGCGTAGCTTGTGGCGATGCACGACCATGTCGATCATGCCGTGCGCCAGCAGATACTCCGCGCGCTGGAAGCCATCCGGCAACTGCTCGCGAATGGTCTGCTGGATGACGCGCGGACCAGCGAAGCAGATCAGCGCACCCGGTTCAGCGATATGGATATCGCCGAGCATGGCGTAGGAGGCCGTAACACCGCCCGTGGTCGGATCAGTCAGCACGACGATATAGGGCAGGCGCGCATCGCGCAGGCGCTGCACCGCGATCGTCGTGCGCGGCATCTGCATCAGCGACAGGATGCCTTCCTGCATCCGCGCACCGCCAGATGCGGCAAACAGAATGAACGGCGTCTTCTTCTCGACCGCCCGCAGCATGCCGGCAATCACGGCCTCGCCAGCCGCCATGCCGAGCGAACCGCCCATGAAGCGGAAATCCTGAGCAGCGGCGACGACATCCTGGCCGTCGAGCTTGCCTTCACCAACGAGGACCGCGTCCTCGAGTTCGGTATCGACCTTGGCGTCCTTCAGGCGATCGGTGTAACGGCGGCCGTCGCGGAACTTGAGCGGATCGAGCGTAACCGATGGCACCGGATAACGCGTGTATTCGGCGTCATCGAACATGTGCTTGAGGCGTACGTCCGCGCCCATGCGGAAATGATAGTTCGATCCGGGCACGACGAATTGGTTCGCCTCGAGGTCCTTGTAGAAGACCATCTGACCGCTCTCCGGGCATTTGACCCAGAGATTGTCCGGAACCTCGCGCTTCGTCGTCAGGAAGCTGCGGATCTTGGGACGCACGACGTTATTGATCCAGTTCACGCTCGAGCGCTCCTCACACCCCGAATACCGATTTC
>JAEZBU010000110.1 GCA_023426855.1 Pseudomonadota bacterium
CATCGGATAACCGCCGGTGATGAAGAACGCATCCACTGCGCCGTCCTTCATCTTTTCAGCAGCCTGATTCGGCTTGAGGTATTCCGGACTGATGTCCTTTTCGGTGATGCCATAGGCAGCCAGCACAGCGCGCGCGTTGATTAGCGAGCCCGAGCCTGGCTCGTCCAGCGATACTTTCTTGCCCTTCAGGTCAGCGATCGACTTGAGGCCGGATCCCTTGCGCACGACGATGTGCACGGATTCCGGGTAGAGGTTGGCGATCGAGCGAAGATCGGCATTCTTCTGCTTACCGTCAAATACGCCGGTGCCGGTGTAGGCCCAATAGGCGACGTCGGCTTGCGTGAAACCCGACTCCATATTCCCGCCCGCGATGGCGTTGACGTTCGCGACCGAGCCGTTCGACGCGACGGCCGTCGAGACCAACTGCGGCGGGTTGGAGATGGCATTGGCGAGCATGCCGCCAACCGGATAGTAGGTACCGGCCGTTCCGCCTGTCCCGATCCGGAAGAATGAGGGCGTTTGGGCGACAGCAGCGGTGATGCCCACTGTTGCCAACACCAAGCCGGTGACGAGGAAAGTCCGACGGGAAGTCATATCGACAAAACTCCTGCTTATGCCCCACAAGACGTGGAATTAGCGCGGTTTCGAGCGTAGAAATCTAAAATAGGCGTGTCAAACGGAAGTCGACGGATCCTAAACAACCATGGTCCGAGGCTTGCGAAACTTCAACTTTAGTTTGTGCGAACCGGCTGCCAGCCGGCGGCCAGGGCCTCAGCTTCCGAGCAGAACCAGCGTTCCCCTTTCGAGGGGTTGATGCGCACGGCATCGTAATTGCGGTTCCAAGGCAAATGGTAGGTGCGGCCGGAATTGGTGATATTGCCCTTGATCGCACAGCCGCTGGGCGCGGTGTTCTCCGCGGTTGTCCAACGGCCGGTGCGATAGCCCCACGCCGGCTCATTATCCGCCTGCCAGATACCGATGCTGCGCCCGCGTGCCTCTGCTTCGACTTGCACCAGCCGCGATGAATAGCGCACGAAGGCCCAGGCGAATCCGCGCCGCACCATCTCAGCATTCAGTTCCAGCGAGCCGGCCCAGCAGATCCCCAGGACGCGGCCATATCTATCGTTGCCGGAACTCTCGCAACGGACGATCTTTCCCGCCGTCATCGCCACCAATTCCTGCCTGGCAGATTGCCCGCACGACCACTGCGTTTTCTTCGCCGTGGCGCAAAGCTGCGATGTTTCAGGCGCATCAATTCCTTCCAGACGAATACGCGCGTCGCCAATGGCGATCGTGTCGCCGTCGATCACGCGCGCAGGTCCGGACAACGCACCGCGCGATTGATCTCGCGCAGCCTGAGACTGCTCAAGCGGGGCTGAAAGAGCCAGCACAAGGCCCAGGAGACCCGCTAACGCCAGGGCTCCCAACGGCCGCCTACCATATCGATGACCAAATTCACGCATAAGTTGAATCTGATCTGAGTCGTCGGGCGTGGTCGAGGCGAATCAATGATTTCGCACGGCAAGTTCATGCCGAAGCCGTGGCAATCGTTGTAAATACGCGGGAGTCTATCCCGAATCGCGATCGTCCGTGTGAGCGGTTATGCGCGCGCTACGTCACGCTGAAACAGAGCGATCACAGTGCCGACAAGCAAAATGATGCCAGACAGCGCCAGACCCCACGCCAGGCTCCCCGTGCGGTCCGCAACGACGCCGGTGAAAATGGGACCGGCGAGTTGCATCACCGAGAACAGCAGCGTGAAAGCCGCAACTGCCTCACCCCAGACGACCGCAGGCAGGGACTTCTTGACCAAGGCGGTGATGCCAGCGGGGATCATGAAAAAGAAGCCGAACAATGCCGCCGAGGCCATCAGCAGTGGCAGACTTGTGCCGAACAACGGCAAGATCGCACCGATACTGACCGCGAGCTGAATGGCCGCCAACGGCCGCCCGCCACGCCACGACGCAATCGGCCCCGACCAAATGCGCGACGACAGTATCGTTGAGACGCCGAGCACGACCCAGACGATGGAAACTTGAATCGCGTCTGCGCCATGCTCACGCATCCAGGCGATGATGAAGGTCATGTAAGCGAAGTAGCCCAGCGCAAAGAAAGCGTAGCTGATGAACGTCGGCATCAGCGGCGCCTTCGGCCAGGGATATGGAGAGCGCTGGCGTGCTGGAGCATCCACGGCGCGGGCCGCAGCCGCTGTCGCGAAGCAAACCAGCAATGAGAAAATACCCATGCCGATCCAGGCCCATGGCCAAGCGGAATCGCCGCCTGCAGAGATCAGCCACGGCAGTGTCAGACCCGGCAACAGCAGGCCGACGCCACCGCCTGCGAAGTAGATCGAGATCGTGGTAGCGGCCAACCTCGGATTGTCAGGAAAGATGCTGGCCGCAAGCACGCTGCCGGTGATGAATATAACCGCGCCACTGACGCCCACGACGAACCGCAGAACGATCAGCAGCGTGAAATCATTGGTCATCCCAGTCGCCAGCAGTCCTGCCGCCGTGATCCACATGCCGATCTGGAACAACCCCGATGCACCGAGGCGGCGCACGCAGGCCAAAGCCACGATCGATCCAACCAGATAACCGACGGCATTGGCGGTGCCCAGCGCCCCCGCTTGTGTGTAGCTCCAGCCAAGATCTCCGCGCATTGCCGGCAGGATCAATGCATAGGCGAAGCGTCCCAGACCGTTGGAAACCGCAACTCCCAACGCCAAGCCAGCGGCGACAAACAGGCCTTGGCGTATTTTGCCTTCACTTGAGTGTCGCGAATTCTCTATCATCTATAAGGACACCAAGCATCATTGTGCATTGCGATAAGCCTGACGGCGTGATCTTGCATCAAAGCCTACGCCAGTAGATGCTCCGCAAATGCATGAGTAATAAGCACGGAATGTCGAGCATGTCGGAACCTCATTCGCAGCATTCAGGCAGCGCACGCGTCAACATATTACGCAGCGCACAAGATTGGCTCGCACGCGACGGCAAGGTCGCGCTCGCAACCGTGGTCGACACCTGGGGCTCCGCACCGGTACCGGTGGGCGGACAGCTCGTCATCAGCGCCGATGGCAAATTTGAAGGCTCAGTCTCGGGCGGCTGCATCGAAGGTGAGGTCATCACCGCAGCGGAAGACGTGCTGGACGACGGCAAGCCGCGCACATTGTCATTCGGCGTCGAGGATGAAACCGCCTGGAGCGTCGGTCTGCCTTGCGGCGGGCAGGTTAAAGTGTACCTCGAACGCCTCGATGAAAAGGCTGGCGGCATTGGCTTCGTCGAGCGGCTGCGCAGCGCAAGCGACAGCCGCGAAGGGCTCGTTCTGAGCACCCGCCTCAGCGATGGCCAACGCAGCATCTTCGAACGCGGCACGCCAAACCTTGACGCCGACGTCGCGGAACGCATGCGCTCCGGCGAAAGCAAACTGCTGCAGACGCCGGAAGGCGAGGTGTTCGTGCAGGCGTTGCTGCCTCCGGCACGTATCGTCGTGATTGGCGCGACGCACATCGCGCAGATCGTGTGCGAACTGGCGCGGCTCGCCGGATACGAAATCCACGTCATCGACCCACGCACCGCGTTCGCCTCGGAGACGCGTTTCCCCGGCATCGAAATCATGGCGGAGTGGCCGCAGGATACCCTGCCGCGCATCGGCCTCGACCCGTACACCGCAATGGTCGTTGTTGCGCATGTCAGCCATATCGACGACGAGGCGCTGAAGCTGGCGCTGAAATCCGACGTGCTCTACATCGGCGCGCTTGGCAGCCGCCGCAATCATGCCAAGCGTAAGGAACGCCTGTTGGCCGCCGGCGTCAGCGAGGAAGATTTCGCGCGCATCAAGTGCCCGATAGGCCTCGATATCGGTGCGCAGACACCGGCCGAAATCGCCATCTCGATCATGGCGGAAGTCATACTCGCGGTCCGAGGGGCCAAAGGTGTGCGTAAGAAGGGTTGAGACGCCGCCATGGCCGACAGCCGACAGCCGATCGACCCTGCCGCGCCAGCGGTCGCCGCAATCGTGCTCGCGGCGGGGTCATCGCGTCGGTTCGGCCCGAACAACAAACTGCTCGCAGCCTTCCGCGGGCAGCCGCTGATCCGATGGGCTGTCACAGCCTTCACGGAAAGCCGCGCTGATCCCGTCATCGTCGTCACCGGCCCGGATCGCACGGAAATCGAAACCGCACTGGCCGGGTTGCCGGTACGTACCACGCACAATCCGGATCATCTTGAAGGCATGGGCGGATCAATCGCGACCGGCGTCGCTGCGCTGCCTTCCGGCATCGATGGCGTTCTGGTCAGCCCCGGCGACATGCCCGGCATAACCGCGCGCCTGATCGATGACCTGATCACAGCCTTTCAGCGGGAAGGCGGCGATCGCATCATCCGACCCGCCCTCTCCGGTGGGCGGCCCGGACATCCCGTGCTATGGCCAGCGCGCCTGCTGCCACGGCTCGGCCGGATCAGCGGCGCGGAGGGTGGCAAAACGCTGCTGTCCGAGGTCTCCAGCGATATCGTGCATGTGCCATTGAATGATGAAGGCGCGGCGCTGGACATCGATACGGTGGAGGAATTACGGCGCAACGCCGAGCTACTGCGCGATTTGCATGGCAGATAGGCATCGGCGGACTTGACGCCGGCGTCCCCAGGCGGAATGGCTCCCCTAACAAACGACGGGAGCGGGATACCCAAACAACGGCATGTCGAGATCCGAGGTTAAGAACACAGGGAGCGGCTGGACAGTCCGCATCCCTGGAACCGGCGTTGCTATGCCGGTGTGGCGCATCGCGATTGTCGTGCTAGCGGCCATAGGCGGCCTCGCCATCGCGCTGCTGCCACCGCCTGCCGGTGCTCCACCGCAAGCCATGCTGGCCCTCGGCCTCATCGCCATGACGGTGGCGCTGTGGGCGACCATGGCGATCCCGCAACCGGCCGCGTCCCTGCTTTTCGTGGCGCTCATTTTCCTGACCGGCGCCGCACCAATGCATGCGCCCCTGTCGGGTTTCATGTCGAGTTCGCTGTGGCTGGTGTTCGGCGGCCTGCTGATCGGAACGGCAGCGGAGCGCACGGGTTTCGGCCGCTACGTCGCCCGACGCTTCCTGGGCGGATTTCACAGCTCCTACGCATCGCTGATTCTTGGCGTCATCATCGGATCGACAGTGCTCGCGCTACTTGTGCCCTCGAATATGGGCCGCATCGCCATCACGGTGCCCGTCGTGATGGCACTGGCCAAAGAGGCTGGCTACGACATCGGCTCGCCCGGACACATCGGCCTCGTTTTGACTGTCGTGATTGGAAACTTTTCCGTCGCGCAGGGCGTCATGTCCGGCAACCTGCTCAACATGATGATCGTTGGCGCCGGCGAGACGCTCTACCGGATCAATATCACGTACATGCACTGGCTGGTGTTGTGCGCGCCCGTGCTCGGTCTGGTGAAAGCATGGATCGTCTGGCGGACCGTGCTGTGGATGTATCCCGCCCCTGCCCCGCGCTCCGAAACGACCGAAGATCAGACGGAGGTTCTGAGCCCGCAAGCACGCCGCGTGGGCATCATTCTGTGCTTCGCAATCCTGCTGTGGGCGACCGATTTCCTGCATGGCATCAGGCCAGGCTGGGTCGCCTTGGCCGCTGGCATTGTGTGTCTCGTCCCGGGAATCGGCGTGATGCCGCCGAAAGAGATCTTCAATACGCGCCGGCTGCTGATCATCTTTTGGGTCGGAACGGTTCTCAGTCTCGCCGCGGTGCTGACGGAATCCGGCGGCAGCAAGCTGATTTCAGCAGCAATCGTCGAGCTTGCCGGCATCGAGGGGCAGTCGCCGTTCTACGGCTACTTCACGATCGCCTATCTGTCGTCCGTGCTGGCGATCCTGTCGACCTTCGGCGGCGCGGTGCCGACGATGGCCGCCGCGGCTGAAGCAATCAGCGCCGCGACCGGTCTTCCGCTGGAAACCGCGGTGATGGCCATCGCGCCCGGCATGTCGGCGATTTTCTTCCCCTACATTGCCGCACCGATCGTGGTCGGACTGTTGATGGGCAAGGTGAGCCAGCTCAAAGCCACCTCCTTCACGCTCATCACCGCCGCCATTTCCTGCGTGGTGATCATTCCGCTGAACGCAGCCTGGTGGTGGCTGCTCGGCGCGATGGGTTGAGAGTTGTGGGCCGCCGATGCTGAACCAACATTAGAACTCAGCGCGACGGCGATGCACCGCGCTTCACCGGCTCGATGTCGAAGTGATGCGCGGTCATTTTCGTCCCGAGCTTATCGTAAAGCGCAATCGCCGGAGCATCCACGAGATCGGCCTGCACGAAGATCACATAAGCATCCCGCCGATCGGCCTCCACGCGCAAGGCGTTGATCACTGCAGTCGCAATGCCTTGCCGCCTGTGCGCCTCATCGACGGCGAGATCGTAGATGTAGATCTCGCGCCGATCCTGTTCGAACTTGTCGAGTTGATAGGCGGCCAGTCCGCCGACAACAGTGTCATCGACCGTCGCCACGACGGCGATGAAATGCGGCTTACCTAGCAGATCAGACACATACCCGTCGCTCGGTTGATTGGCGAGATACGTTTCGGTTTCCTCGAACGCCACAGCGAACACGGCCAGCAACGCCCGCATCTCACTGACGTCGGAAGAGGCCAGCACGCGCGTCCGAAACTGCTGTGTCATGATGCTTTGGCCACGTCCGCCTCAGTGCGCCTCTTCCCAGTTTGCCGCCGCCTTGGCATCGACCTTTAGCGGCACGCTGAGCGCAATAGCGGGCTCAGGGCTCTTCTCCATCACGTGTCGCACCGTTTCGATCGTCTTCGCGATATCGGCCTCTTTCACTTCGAAGATCAGCTCATCATGCACCTGCAGCAGCATGCGCGCCGACGACAGCTTCGCGGTCTCCAGCGCTTCCGGCATGCGGATCATGGCGCGGCGGATGATATCGGCGGCCGAACCCTGGATCGGCGCGTTGATGGCGGCTCGCTCCAGGAACCCGCGCATCGATGGATTGCGTGTGTTGATCTCCGGATAGTGAATGCGCCGGCCGAAGATGGTCTCGACGTAGCCATTCTCGTGCGCGAACGCCTTGGTGCGATCCATGTAGTCGCGGATGCCAGGGAAACGCTCGAAGTAGGTCTTGATGTACGCTCCGGCTTCCTCGCGCGAAATGCCGAGTTGGTTGGCCAGGCCGAACGCCGAAATGCCATAGATGATGCCGAAGTTGATCGCCTTGGCGCGGCGGCGCACCTCCGGCGGCATGTCTTTCACCGGCACACCGAACATCTCGGACGCCGTCATGGCGTGAATGTCGAGACCGTCAGCGAACGCCTGTCGCAGCGCCGGGATGTCGGCGATATGTGCCAGCACGCGCAGTTCGATCTGGCTGTAGTCCGCCGACACCAGCTTCATGCCGGGATCGGCAATGAAGGCGGTGCGGATCGCGCGACCTTCCTTGGTGCGCACCGGAATGTTCTGCAGGTTCGGCTCGCTCGACGCCAAACGGCCCGTGGTCGTCGCACCCAGCGAATAACTGGTGTGGATGCGGCCGGTTTCCTCATGGATGTAAGTCGGCAGCGCGTCGGTGTATGTGGATCGCAGCTTCGCAAGCTGCCGCCACTCGAGCATGGTATTCACCAGCTTACGGGCGTGCTCGGGAAGCTCCTCGTTGCCGGCCAGATCGTCGAGCAGATTGGCACGCGTTTCCCATTGGCCGGACTTGGTACGCTTACCGCCCGGCAGCTTGAGCTGGTCGAACAGCAATTCGCCGAGCTGGCGCGGGGAGCCGAGATTGAACTTGTGCCCGGCCAGCGCATAGACCTCTTCCTCCAGCCGTGCGATCGACTGCGCGAACTGCCCGGACAGCCGCGACAGCGTATTGCGATCGACCTTGATGCCGGCCCGCTCCATGCTGGCAATCACCGGCACCAGCGGACGCTCCAGCGTTTCGTAGACGGCCGTCATCCGCTCCGCCGCCAGCCGCGGCCTCAGCCGCGTCCACAGCCGCAGCGTCACGTCGGCATCTTCCGCCGCGTACTCCGTCGCCTTGTCGATCGGCACGCCAGCGAACGTCTTGTCTGCCTTCTTGGCGCCCGGCGCGTGCGCGATCACCTTGTCGAACGGGATCGTCGCATGCTGCAGGTGGCGCTCCGACAGCGCATCCATGCCGTGATTGCCACGGCCGCCGTCGAGCGCATACGACAGCAGCAGCGTGTCATCGAACGACTGCACCTCGATGCCATAGCGGCTCAGCACCAGCAGGTCATATTTGAAGTTCTGACCGATCTTGAGAATCGACGGATCCTCGAACAGCGGCTTCAATGCGTCGAGCGCGGCGCGCAGCGGGATCTGTTCCGGGCCGCTGTCGCCGTTGCCGAAATCGAATGCATCCGAGGCCGGCTTGTGGGCCAGCGGCACGTAGCAGGCACGGCCCTGCGGCAGCCCAATCGAGAAGCCGACCAGCTCCGCCACCATCGGATCGCGCGAAGTCGTCTCGGTGTCGACGCTGAAATGCCCGTAGCTGCGGGCGTCCGCAATCCATTGCTCCAGCCGCGCCATCGTCGTCACGGTCTCATAGGTCGACCGGTCGATCGGCGGCGTCCTCGCGACGTCTGCCGCGAACGCAACCACCGCACCCGGTGTACCTGCGCCAGCCGCCTGCTCCAGAGCGGGAGCGGACCCAGTACCATCCGCGGTTGGCTTGCGCGCAATCGATCGATGCATCGACTTTGACGGCTGACGTTCCGGCTTTTCCGGCATCGGCGGCAGCTCCGCACCGAGCTTTTCCGCGATGCGCCGCGTCAGCGTGCTGAACTCCATACGGCGCAAGAAGCCGAGCAAATCATCGGCGATCGGGTCCTGCACGCCGAGACGCTCAAGCTCAATTTCGACCGGCACGTCGACCTTCAACCGCACCAGCTCGCGCGAAATACGCGCCTGCTCCGCGAACTCGATCAGCCGCTCGCGCCGCTTCGGCTGCTTGATCTCGGACGCCCGCGCCAACAGCGTATCGAGCTCGCCGTACTCGCGGATCAGCTCGGCCGCGGTCTTCACGCCGATGCCAGGTACACCCGGCACGTTATCGGTGGCGTCGCCTGACAGAGCCTGCACATCCACGACCTTCTCGGGCTCGACGCCGAACCGCTCCAGCACCTC
>JAEZBU010000213.1 GCA_023426855.1 Pseudomonadota bacterium
GCAAAAGAAAGGCCGCCCTTCGGCGGCCGTTTCAACATCGATTTCCTTCAACGGGATGCGAGGTGCCGGATAGGCACCTCGCACGCGCTACAGCGACAAGCCCGTCGGAGGAGTCGACGTTATTCGGCTTAACGCTGCGGCGTCTTTTGACCCTGACCCGTCGCGGTCGTCGGATCCTTCCACTCCGGAGCGTTCTGCAAAGCGTCCTTGGTGGCATTGACGCGCACGATGAACGAGCCCGACTGGGTCATTGCATTGGGATCGCGCTCGATGCGGATCGACTTGTAATCCAGCGCGACATTGCGCTGACCGATGCCAAGGAAGCCACCGACACCGACAACGGCCGCTACGATCTGACCATCAGGTGACATGACCAGTTCATCGATATCACCAATGTTTTCATCGGCTGCGTTGCGAACCGTTGCGCCGATAAGATCGCTGGCGCGGAACTCACCCTGCTGACGGGTATAGAACTGCACCTGTTCACCAGTCGTGGTGGCGGCAGGAGGTGTCGTTGCAGACGGTGCAGTAGCCGCTGGCGGCGGAGTCGTCGCAGGCGGCGGAGCGGTGGTCTGAGCCATCGCGGCCGTCGACGCAGCGAGAACGCTGAGAAGGGCGACTGAAGTACGTTTCATCTGGTTACTCCGGATTTGAGTGCAGAATTGCTTGCCAGACGAACGCTCAGGCGACCCGTAATGTTCCAATGTTTTCGCGCATGCGTTGGAGGCGTGCGCGGAATGATGTCCGGACGTTGGCAACGTTTCGCGACGTTTGCGGCAGCGCGACAGGCACTCAGAATAACGGAAACGGAGAACGGAACGATGTGCGTTGCGATGATCGCGAAAGGCTCAGACGCGAAGCCTGTCGCGAAAATATATCTTGAGTAAAAATCACATTAATCGGCATATTGCTTCACTGAATATGCAGGAGGCAACGCGTGTCCATCCGCGACTTGAGGACTTTTCTGGCGATCGCCGAAGGCGGATCGTTCGCGGCTGCGGCCCGCACGGTGCATCGCACGCAATCCGCGGTCACCGTGCAGATGAAAAGTCTGGAGGATGAGCTGGGCGTCACGCTGTTTGATCGTTCGAAGCGTCCGCCAGTGCTCAATGATGTCGGACGTGCATTCGTTCCGCGCGCCACCGAAGTGGTCGAGGCCTACGGGCGGTTGTTCGAGGATGTCGGTGGCAAGGCGGTGGAGGGCCATCTCAGCCTCGGCGTTGTGCCGAGCGTCATCACGGGCCTGATGCCGAAGGCACTGGTGGCATTGCGCGCCAAATATCCGCGCCTGCACATCGAGCTTGCCATGGGCCTTTCCGCGGACCTCGTGGAGCGTGTGCGCCGAGGCGTTCTCGATGCGGCCATCGTCAGCGATCTGACCGAGCGCGGTTCTGGTTTGCATTGGCGCCCATTCGTACGCGAGCCGTTGGTGCTGATTGCACCGCGAGACGCGCCGAAACGAACCGCGGAAGAACTGGTGACCAGCTTTCCATTCATCCGCTACACGCGCCAGGCCTGGGTTGGCCAGTTGATCGAGACGTTTCTGAAGCGGCGGCGGCTACGCGTGCACGAGACCATGACGCTCGATACGCTCGAAGCCATCACCACCATGGTGCATCACGGTTTGGGCGTATCGATCGTTCCATTGCGGCCAGCGGGGGATACAATAACGTTGCCGGTACGAACGCTGACGTTCTCGGGGCCGCCGGTCAATCGCGTCATCGGGCTCGTGCATCGCGCGGACAACGCCAAGGCTGGCCTCGCCGAGACGTTGTTTGCCGAGCTGAAAGCTCTTTCAAATCCCGCGGATGCCGCGCTGGCGACGAGGCGCTCCGCGCGCAAGCCGAGCACCGGAGGGTGAGGCCGATGTGTCATAAAATTATTCTAACTTAAGTTTTCGTCTTATTCGTTTTTTGTGAAGACTGCGACTTGCTAACTTCAATTCTATTCGCCGCGATCGCGCGGCGGCAGAAGCAAGAAGGTCGCTCGATGTCATCAGCGCAATCCGAACTTTCAGTGTCGCTTTGGCGAGGCGCAACGGACGGCGCCTACGAGACCTATTCGGTTCCCATGCGCGAGAACCAGACGGTTCTGGACGTCGTGACCTGGGTTCAGCGCAACCTCGACCCGACGCTGTCGTATCGCTTCGCGTGTCGCGTCGGTATGTGCGGATCGTGCGCGATGACGGTCAACGGCCGGCCACGATGGACCTGCCGCACGCATGTGTCCAAGGTCGTCGAGGACGGACAGCTTCAGATCGGGCCACTGGAGAACCTGCCCGTCATCAAGGATCTCGCGGCGGATATGCGTCCGTTCTTCGAGAAATGGCAAAGCGCGAAGGGCGTGTTCACGCCGTCGAAAACCCGCGCTGATGCGATCGAGCAGATCAAGCCGGATACGCCGGAGCGTGTCGAGGCAGACGCAGCGGTGGAGTGCATCAACTGCGGTGTGTGCTTCTCGGGGTGCGATACGGTGCGCTGGAATGAGGACTATCTCGGGCCTGCAGCGCTCAATCGCGCCTGGTCGCTGGTCAATGATGTCCGCGATGCGGGCAATGTTGCGCGTCTCGAAGCAGTCGCCGCAAATGGCGGATGTCATTCCTGCCATACGCATCAGTCGTGCCAGCAGCTTTGCCCGCAGTCTCTGAACCCGACGGCGTCGATTGCCGCCCTCAAGCGGCGCACCGTTCAGGCGTATCTCAAGGGTGAGATCAAGGCATGAATGTCCGTCTCTATGTCTGGCAGCGGGCGACCGCAGCACTCATGCTGCCGCTGATCCTCGTGCATCTGGCGGTCATCTTCTACGCAACGCGACAGGGGCTGACTGCCGCCGACATCCTGGCGCGGACGCGCGGCAGCGTGGCGTGGGGCTTGTTCTATAGCGCGTTCGTTATTGCGGCCGCGGTGCATGCTTCGATTGGATTGCGCAATATCCTGAGCGAATGGCTGACCTTATCACGGCGCGCGGTGGAGCTGCTGGCGCTGGTGTTCGGAGGCATGCTTTTCGGACTCGGCATGCGGGCCGTATTCGCAGTGGTGATGCCATGACGGCGTTTCTGGTTGCGCGACGCAAGAACATTCTCTGGATCGCGGCACTGGTTCACCGGTTGTCCGGACTGGCGCTGGCGGCGTTTCTACCGCTGCATTTCCTCGCGCTCGGTCTCGCGATCAATGGCGAAGCACAGCTCGAAGGCTTCCTGCGCTGGGCCGATTGGCCGATCGTGAAGCTGGCGGAAACGGTGTTGGTCTTCCTGCTTGTGATCCATCTTCTCGGTGGCCTGCGCCTGTTGCTGATTGAAAACATGTCCTGGCGTAACGGGCAGGCGCAGCTCGTCGCCGCGGCCACCGGCGTATCGGTGATCGTCGCCTTCGTCTTTCTCGTTCGCGTGTTGTGAGGGGCAGCCGATGACACTGGAACGTTTGAAAACCGATATTCTGATCCTGGGCACAGGCGGAGCAGGGCTATTCGCGGCGCTGCATGCACACGCTGCCGATCCAGATCTGACAGTCACGATCGCGACCAAGGGGCTGCTCGGCAAATGCGGCTGCACGCGCATGGTCCAGGGTGGTTACAACGTGGCGCTCAATCCGGGCGACTCGATCGAACGCCATTTCATGGATACGATCGAGGGCGGCAAATGGCTGCCGAACCAGGAACTCGCGTGGACGCTCGTCAGCAAGGCGGTCGAGCGCGTGCGCGAGCTGGAAAACGAGATCGGCTGCTTCTTTGATCGCAACCCTGATGGCACGCTGCACGGCAAGGCATTCGCGGGCCAGACGTTCGATCGCACGGTTCACAAGGGCGATCTGACCGGCATCGAAATCATCAATCGCTTGATGGAGCAGGTCTGGGCGCGGCCGGGCATTCGCCAGCTTGAGGAGCACCGCGCGCTGGCGCTCATTCCGGCCAAGGATGGCAGCGGGCTGTCCGGCGTGCTGTTCGTCGATATCCGCACCGGCGAACTCAAGTTCATCGAGGCCAAGGCTGTGCTGATGGCGACCGGCGGCGGTCCGACCATGTATCGCTATCACACACCGTCCGGCGACAAGAGCATGGACGGTCTCGCCATGGCGCTACGCATCGGGCTGCCGCTACGCGATATGGAAATGGTGCAGTTCCACCCAACGGGACTGCTGGCCGGTCCCGATACGCGCATGACCGGTACGGTGCTGGAGGAAGGGCTGCGCGGCGCGGGCGGGCATCTTCTCAACGGCGACAAGCGCCGCTTCATGGAGGATTACGATCCGAAACTGGAGCGCGCGACCCGCGATGTGGTCAGCCGCGCGATCTATTCCGAAATGAAGGCCGGGCGCACGACTCCCAACGGCGGCGTCTACATCAAGATGAGCCATCTCGGGCCGAAGGACGTCGCAAAGAAGTTCAAAGGCATGGTCGACCGCTGCCGCGATTGCGGGTTCGATCTTGCGGGCGGTTTGGTCGAGGTGGTGCCGACGGCGCATTATTTCATGGGCGGCGTGATCTGCCGAGCGGACACCTCGACGGAGCTGCCGGGTCTGTTCGTCGCGGGCGAGGATGCCAGTGGCATGCATGGCGCCAACCGTCTCGGCGGCAACGGCGTCGCCAACTCGACCGTGTTCGGCGGTATCGCGGGCGATACCATGCCGGGTTGGATCGCAGCCAATCCGGGGCATCGTGCGCCGGATGAAGATAGGCTGCAGGCGGAAGTCGTGCGTGCGTCGCATCCATTCACGCAGAAGCCGGGCAATCTGGGCCCGCTGCGCGAAAAGCTGCTCGATCTGATGTGGGATGATGTTGGCGTGACCCGTGACGCGGCCGGTCTCGATCGTGCGCTGCGCGGTCTTGATGACATCGAGGCCGAGTTGCTCGCAACCGGCGTTCAGGACGGTGGCCGCGCATTCAATCTGACATGGCACGATTGGCTGAATCTGCGCTCGCTGTGCGAGACCAGTAAGGTCATCACGCTTGCCGCAAAGCAGCGAGAAAATTCGCGCGGCGCGCATTTCCGTTCTGATTTCCCTGAGCCCGGCGATCTCGAAACGTCGTGCTTCACGGTCGTTCGGCAAACCGGCGGCCATCTTCAGATTACCGACGAGCCCGTGCAATTCACGCACGTCAAGCCGGGCGAGACCTTGCTCGAACCCAAGGCCGCCGCGGAATAGATGAGGTCCAACATGATTCCTCTGTCATCCCTACAACGGACCGCCGAAGAGCTGATGGCGAAGGCGGCCATCGAAATACCCGAGGATTATCTCGGTGGGTTGCGCCGCTGCGCCAATACCGAGAAGGGTGATCTGTCGGCATTCGTCATTCAGGCCATGCTGGAGAATTACGAGGCAGCCAAGGAAGACCGGCGCGCCATGTGCGGCGATACCGGCGTGCCGCGCTGGTACGTGAAAATGGGCAACGACGCGCGCATCGAGGGCGGGCCGATCGCGCTTGAAGCCACCTTGCGTCGCGCGACCGCTGCTGCCACCAACGGCGTGCCGCTGCGCCCCAATCGCGTGCATCCGCTCTGGCGCACGGACCACAACAACAACGTCGGCATCAATGCGCCGGAGATCGAATACGCTTTTCATCCGGACGCTGACTGGATCGAGCTGACGACCGTGCATAAGGGTGGTCTGTTTGGCTCCGATTATCGCATGCTGTTTCCCGGCGACGGCATCGAGGGCATCAAGCGCTTCTTCCTCGATACGCTGATCGCATTCGGCAAGCGGGGTCTGGCCTGTCAGCCGGCGATCGTCGGCGTCGGTCTTGGCGGATCGAAAGACACCTGCATGGTTCTCGGCAAGCAGGCCTCGTGCCTGCGCACGGTCGGCAGCCGAAATCCCGATCCGAAGATCGCGGCCCTGGAAGATGAACTGCACGAACTGGGCAATAACATCGGCATGGGTGCCATGGGCTTCATGGGGTCGTCGATGGTGGTCGATTGCCATATCGAGGTCGGCTACTGCCATACCGGCGGCATGCCGATGAGCGTGCATATGTTCTGCCTGTCGTCGCGCCGCGCGGTTGCGCGCATTCATGCTGACGGTCGCGCCGAATATCGCACCGATCCGATGTGGTTCACCGACTATTCGCGCCGGTCGACGGTCGAATGGGAACAGCCGGTCAGCGAGGCTGCGGAGTAAACGCCATGACTAACACGCTCAAGAAGGTTCACCTGAACCTGCCCGCGACGACGGAAGATCTGCGCAAACTGGAAATCGGTTCGGTCGCATATCTGACGGGCCGTATCTTCACGGCGCGCGAAGGCGTCTACAAGCGGGCCATCGAGGAGGGCGCAGGCATGCCCGCCTCACGCGAGGATCTCGGCCTTGCGAATTTCCACTGTTCTCCGGCGGCAACGATCGAGCCGGACGGGCGCTACAACGTCGGCGCCGTGACGGCGACGGCTTCTTTCCGCTTCGCCAAGTGGCTCGATGGCTGGTTCAAGCTTTCGGGCTGCAACATTCTCATCGGCAAGGGCGGCATGACATCGGAGGTCTACCGTCAATCATTCGTGCCCAACAATGCGATCTATCTGACGACGGTTGGCTACGGCACCGGCGCGCTGCTCGGGCGCGGTATCAAGAACGTGGCCAACGTTTATTGGCTGGACGAACTCGGGTTGGCGCAGGCGGTGTGGGTGATGGACGTCGAGAATTTTGGGCCGTTCCTGGTCGAAAGCGACCTCGACGGCAACAGCCTGTTCGAGCGCGAGAACGCGAAAATCGCGCCCGGCATCGAGAAGCTCTATGCCGGCACGCGCCCGGCAACGCTGCGCCGCTACGGCGAGACCTCAGACAAGACCGACGAGGTGATCTGACAGCTTGCTGCATGCGCAGTCGATTGAACGGCTCCGCGATGCCGCCTTGCGTCAGCCTGTGGGGAAACCCGTGTCCACTAGACCGAAGAAACATCAATTAAATTCGATGGTTAGCTAGGTGCTCTGGCGGAGAGGGGGTCCGCC
>JAEZBU010000243.1 GCA_023426855.1 Pseudomonadota bacterium
CCTACTTCGAGTGCCTGCACGAAGTGAAGCTGATCGTCGACCTGATCTATGAAGGCGGCATCGCCAACATGAACTACTCGATCTCCAACACCGCTGAGTGGGGCGAGTACGTGTCCGGTCCGCGCATCATCACCGACGAGACCAAGGCGGAGATGCGGCGCGTCCTGAAGGACATCCAGACCGGCAAGTTCACCTCGGAATGGATGCAGGAGTACCGCGCAGGTGGCGCGCGCTTCAAGGGCATCCGTCGCAACAACGACAGCCACCAGATCGAGGAAGTCGGCGCCAAGCTGCGCGCCATGATGCCCTGGATCAAGGAGAAGGCGCTGGTCGACAAGACCCGGAACTAAGCTGTTCCGCGCCCTCGGGCATCGAAATACGTTGTTATCGCAACTGGCCCGGATTTGCGTCCGGGCCAGTTCCGTTATCGAGCACCAATCCGGGAGCCGGTCGCTTGCCCAGAAAAGGCGGACGTGCGGTTTCCAAAGTAGGTCGCTAATCTCAGGTCATGAACAGTCCGACGCCCTCATCGCGCCCATCCGATGCCGCCCAGCCGGCGCCGCAGAGCCTGTCGCTGGTCACGACGCCGGGTTTCGACGACTACGCGCTGCTGGATAGCGGTCGCGGGCGCAAGCTGGAACGCTTCGGGCAGGTGGTGGTCAATAGGCCTGAACCGCAGGCGCTGTGGCAGCCGAAGCTGGGCGAGCGCGACTGGAGCGGCGCGCACGCCGTGTTCTCGGGCGATGAAGACGAAGACAAAGGCCGCTGGCGCATTGATAAGCCGGTGCCGGAGTCCTGGCCGGTCAAGGTGCGCGGCGCGACCATGCTGTGCCGCCTCAGCGGCTTTCGCCATCTCGGCCTGTTTCCTGAACAGCTTCCGCATTGGGATTGGATGGTGGAGGGCGTCCGCCAAGTTCAGGGCGAGCGGGCGCGCGTGCTCAATCTGTTCGCCTATACCGGCGCTGCTTCGCTGATCGCTGCTGCTGCGGGCGCGGAAGTCGTGCATGTCGATGCGTCGAAGAAGGCTGTCACCTGGGCCAAGGAGAATGCGGCGGCGTCGAAGCTCGCCGATGCGCCGGTCCGCTGGATGCTGGATGATGCGCGCAAGTTCGTCGCCCGCGAGGTCCGGCGCGGCCGCACCTATCACGTCGTGCTGGTCGATCCGCCGAAGTTCGGGCGCGGGCCGAACAACGAAGTGTGGGATGTGTTCGAGCATCTGCCGGACCTGATGCGCGACTGCGTGCGCCTGCTGGCGCCGGAAAACGCCCGTCTTTGCCTGACGGCTTATGCCATTCGCGCCTCGGCGCTTGCGATTGATGGGCTGACCAGGGAAGTCTGCGCGGATCGGCCGGGCAACATCGAAAGCGGCGAGCTGGCGATCATCGAGCAGGCCGGAGGGCGGGCTCTCGGCACGTCGCTGTTCTCGCGCTGGTCGTCACGGTGAGCGCCATGGAGCAGTCGGACCGCGCGCCGCGTGTCATCACCAGCCTGCAGAACGACACAGTGAAGGCGATCCGTGCGCTGGAGATGCGCAAGGTGCGCCGCGAGACCGGACAGTTCGTAGCCGAAGGCGCGTCGGTGCTGATGACGGCGCGCGACGCGGGCTGGGTTCCGCAGATCCTGCTCTATCAGGCCGGAACAGCGGATCACGGCGTTTATCGCGCGCTTGTTGAATGGGCGGCGAAGGCGGGCGCGGACATCCTGGAAGTGTCGGAGGCCGTGCTCGGTAAACTGGCGGCCAAGGACAATCCGCAGACCATGTTGGCGGTGTTCCAGCAAGCCTGGCACCAGCCGCCGGGAACCGATGCGATTGACGCGGACGACACCTGGCTGGCGCTGGAGGAAATCCGCGATCCCGGCAATCTCGGCACCATCATCCGCACTGTCGATGCGGTTGGCGCCAAGGGGATACTGCTGATCGGCAACTGCTGTGATCCGTATGCGCGCGAGCCGGTCCGCGCCAGCATGGGCTCGATCTTCTCGGTGCCGCTGGTTAAGCTCGATCGCGCGCAGTTCATGGCGTGGCGGCAGGGCTGGCGCGGTGAGGCGGTCGGCACGCATCTCGATGGTGCGGAGGATTTCCGGGTGCGGGCCTATCGTAGTCCGACGTTGCTGGTAATGGGCAGCGAAGGGCCGGGGCTGTCTGCCGAGCTGGCGGCAGCTTGCGACCGGCTGGTCAAAATCCCCATGGCCGGTACGCTCGACAGTCTCAACCTCGCGATCGCGACGGCGCTGACGCTGTATCAGATCCGCGGCCCTCATCTGAAACTCTGACCGGCGGCCTCCATGCGCATCGAATATCACCGCACGCTGATCGCCGATGAAGTGCGCAACGCCGCGTTCGAGGCGGCGCTGGCCCAGGTCATCCGCAAGGGCGAGACGGTGGTTGCCGATATCGGCGCCGGCACCGGCTTGCTGGGTCTGATGGCGCAGCGTCTCGGCGCGCGCGAGGTGCATCTGTACGAGACCGCGGAAGTCGCTGGCGTCGCGCATGAAATCCTGAAGCGCAACGGCGCGCGCAATTGCCATCTCATGCCGTGTCATTCGACGGAGATGCAGGATCCGCCGCGCGCCGACGTCGTGGTGTCGGAGACGCTCGGCAACTACGCGTTCGAGGAAGACATCATCGAGACGCTGAACGATGCGGTGAAGCGGCATCTGGTGCCGGGCGGCATAGTCATTCCCGGCAAGCTGGCGCAATACGTGGCGCCGGTGACGAGCGACCGTTTTCACACTGAGCTGACGGCGTGGGAGCGCGTCGGGCGGGGCCTCGATCTGTCGTTCGCGCAAACGATGAGCCTGAACAATATCTATGTGCGAACGGTCACCCCGGACGATCTGCTCGATCGCGGGCGTTCGGCGCGGCAGTGGGATGATATCGATTTCTCGCGCACCAATCGCACCACGCGCCGCGGCGATGCGCGCTGGCAGATCGACAAGGACGCCGTGATCCACGGGTTCGCGACGTGGTGGGTGGCGGAACTGGTGCCCGGCGTGACGCTGTCCACCGCGCCGGACGCGCCGCGCACGCACTGGGAGCAACTGTATTTCCCGTTGCTGCGTCCGGTTCGCTGCCGTGCTGGCGATACCATAACAATCTCGATCCGCTCGAAGTCATCGCAGCGCACCGGCACCGACATGGCGTGGTCGATCGTGCGCACGGATCGCTCCGGCAAGCCGCATGACCGGCAAGCCATGGACCTCGGCAAAGGCTATCTGCCGTAAGTCTTCAAACCGCCAGCGAGCGCGCGTTGATCGCCGACTGACGGATCGCGTCGATGTTCTTCTTGTACTGCCCGCCCTTGAAGACTGCGCTGCCCGCGACCAGTGCATTGGCACCGGCCCGCGCGCAGACGGCGGCGGTCTCGACATTGACGCCGCCATCGACCTCCAGGTCGATCGGCCGGTCGCCGATCATGTCGCGGATGCGCGCGATCTTGTCGGCCATCGCCGGAATGAACGCCTGACCGCCGAACCCGGGATTGACCGTCATCACCAGCACCAGATCGAGCCGGTCGAGCACGTACTGGATGACGCTTTCGTGCGTCGATGGGGTCAGCGAAACGCCGGCCTTCTTGCCCAGGCTGCGGATGAGCTGCAGCGACCGGTCGAGGTGCGGCCCGGCCTCGGCATGCACGGTGATGATATCGCTGCCGGCCTTGGCGAAGGCTTCGATATACGGATCGCACGGCGCAATCATCAGGTGGACGTCGAACACCTTGGTTGAATGCGGCCGTAGCGCCGCGACCACATCCGGTCCGAAGGTGATGTTGGGCACGAAGTGGCCGTCCATGACGTCGAGGTGCACCCAGTCGCAGCCAGCCGCATCGATGGCGCGTACTTCCTCGCCGAGCTTGGAAAAATCCGATGCCAGGATGGACGGGGCTATCAGGATATCGCTCATGTGATCCGTTCCGTGTTGCGGGGCAGCGACGCGCTGCTGCGTCAGCCGTTGCCCTTGGTATCCGTATCGCCGTGCCGGGCGTTGCGTTCGAGAAACGCTATGATCAGGCTGGCCACGTCAACCCCTGTCGCGCCCTCGATCCCCTTCAAACCCGGCGATGAATTGACTTCCAGCACCATCGGGCCGCGATGCGAGCGCAGCAGATCGACGCCGCAGACGTTGAGACCGAGGGCTTCCGCCGACCAGACCGCGGTGGCCCGCTCCAGTTCAGTGAGCTCTATGGCTTCCGCATCGCCGCCGCGATGCAGGTTGGAGCGGAAGTCGCCGTCGCGCCCTGTGCGCCGCATGGCAGCCACGACCTCGCCGCCAACCACGAAGGCGCGGATGTCGGAGCCGTGCGCTTCCTTGATGTACTCCTGCACCATGATGTTGACGCTGGCGGCGCTGAACGCCTCGATGATCGATTTCGCGGACGCCTCGGTCTCGGCGAGGATCACGCCCATGCCTTGCGTGCCCTCGATCAGCTTGATGACCACCGGCGCGCCGCCGACCTCCTTGATGACGGCTTCCGCCTTGCGCGGGCCGTGTGCGAAAGCCGTCACCGGCATGCCGATGCCTTCGCGCGCCAGCAACTGCAGCGCCCGGAGCTTGTCGCGCGAGCGGCCAATAGCGACGCTCTCGTTCAGCGGGTAGACACCCTGCACCTCGAATTGGCGCAGCACGGCGAGGCCGTAATGGGTGACGGATGCGCCGATGCGCGGGATCACCGCGTCGTAGATCGGTAGTTCCTTGCCGCCATAGCGCAGCGTCGGCCGGCTCGACGAGATATTCATGTGAACTTGCAACGTGTTGATCACGTCGATCTCGTGGCCGCGCGCTTGGGCCGTATCTACGAGGCGCTTGTGCGAATAAAGGCTGGGATTGCGCGCCAGCATGATGAACCGCATCAACTGCTCCCTCGTCCCTGATTTCCTGGGACCGCGCCTCGCGAGATGTCAGCCTAAGTGATAGGCTAGAGCTGAATACGCGCCAAGCGCATCGCGGTCCCCGTGGCCGCGCGACGCAGACGCTGGCGCGCCAGCAACAAGAACAGACGTGGAGGATGGGCATGGCCGGCAAGGAGCATCGCTATCGGATCGACGT
>JAEZBU010000374.1 GCA_023426855.1 Pseudomonadota bacterium
CTCGCAGTTTGGGTGCAACTTTCCGGCCCCTCTGCCCTCGCATTGCCACTTGAAGTGTGGATAATGCGCCCTCGCCGCGCCGGGTTACCGGTATGCTGAGATGCTCGAATCGAGCGAACACGCGACACAGCGAAGAAGGATGAAGCGAGGTCCTCAGTTGCGACATCGATTTCACCATGGCCGCGCCTATTTGCTTCTGGCCGCCGCATTGGCGTTTCCAGCGGCCGTTCATGCCCAGGGCAGCCAGACGCTGCCCGGTCTGATCGTGACGGTGCCGCCTGCTGGTGGCGAGGCGCCGCAAGCGAAGCCCGTACCAAAAGCCGCGCCAAGCAAGGAAAAGAGCAAGGCGCGCGCAGCACCCGACAAGTCCAAGAGCAAATCAGCGTCGCTCAATACGCAAGGCGCCGGTAAGGGCCGGGGCGCGACCCAATCGATTGCCGTGCTGGTCAACGATGACCCGATCACCGGTTACGAAATCGAGCAGCGCTCCCGCCTCATGGCGCTGGGCGCCAACGTTGGCGAGCAGGCTCAGGCAAATTTCAAGCGCCTCATCCAGCAGGACAGCACGAACCAGCGTCTGCGCGCCATTCTGCAGGAAACGATTCAAGCCAACCCTGGAAAGTCGCGCGAACAGATTCTCGAGATCTTCGAGGGGCGCAAGCAACAGTACGCCCAGCAGCTCCAGCAGCAGGCCATGGCCAACGCGAAATCAGCCATGCTGCCGACCTATCGCAAGGGCGCCCTGGAAGAGCTGATCGAAGAACGCCTCAAGCTCCAGGAGGCGCGTCGTACCAGCGTCACCGTTGACGATGCGCAGGTCGATGAAGTCATCAAGAATATCGCTGAGCGTAACAAGATGACGCCGCAGCAGTTCGCGCAGCATCTCAAGGGCATGGGTGCCGACATCGAGGCTATGAAAGCCCGTTTCCGTGCGACGTTGTCGTGGAACCAGGTGGTGCGCCGGCGCTTTGCCGCGCAGGTCTCCGTCAATCAACTCGAAATCGACAGGATGATTTCCTCCTCTTCCGGCAATTCGGGCGAGGACGACATCGAATTGACGTTGCACAAGATCACGCTGGCGGTTCCGGGGAAGCTGGACCAGAAGGTGATGGCCCGCAAACTCGATGAAGCCGAACGCATCAGACGCGCCTACAAGGGCTGCAATTCGTCGGCTGCGGTCGCCAAGGCCAACGAAGCCAAGTTCGATAATCTCGGAACGCGCAAACCAACCACCATACCGGAGCCGACTCGCAGCCTGCTCATCAACGCCAAGGACGGCGAGATGGTGCCGCCCAACATGTCGGCCCAGGGCGTCGAGTTGTATGCCGTTTGCAGCCGCAAGGTGACGAAGGCCGACGAGAAGAAGCGCGACGACATTGCCGCCGACCTGCAGCAGAAGGAATTCGAAGTGCTGGCCCGGCGCCATCTGAGGGATCTACGCCAGGACGCGCATATCGAGTATCGTTAGGCGGTGACAGCATCGCCAGACAGCATAACCCGCGCAAAGCCGCCCCGGCTCGCCCTGACCATGGGCGATCCGGCGGGCATCGGGCTTGAGCTCGCGGTCAAGGTCTGGCTTGCCGCGCAGTCATCCGCTTCAGCGCCGCCCTATTCGCTCGTGCTGTATGCCGATCCGGATGCAGTTGCATCGACAGCAGCTAGCGTGGGCGTCGCCGATCCGGTTGCCGTGATCAGCGATCCTCACGCGGCGGCGGAGGCCTGGCCACATAAGTTGCCTGTCATCCCCGTGCCGCTCGCCAGGCCAGTCACACCCGGCCGGCCGGACACCGCTAACGCGGCGGCCGTGATCCGCTCGATCGAGCTGGCGACGGAGGCCGTCGTGCGTGGCGATGCAGCCGCGCTGGTGACCAACCCGATCGCCAAGCATGTTTTATACGGCGCCGGTTTCAGCCATCCCGGCCATACCGAGTTCCTGGCCGAGCTGGCCGCGCGCTTCGTCGGCGGTGGCCCTTGGCTGCCGGTGATGATGCTGGCGAGCGATGAGCTGCGTGTGGTGCCACTCACCATCCATATCCCGCTGGCCGATGTCCCCGACGCCCTGACGCGCGAGCTGATCGTCGACACAACCCGCATCGTCGCGGCAAGTCTCATGCATGATTTCGGGCTCGGGCAACACCCGCGTATCGCCGTCGCCGGGCTCAATCCTCACGCCGGCGAAAGCGGCACCATCGGCACGGAAGACCAGCGCATCATAGAGCCGGCGATTGCAGCATTGCGCGAAGAGGGTCTGGCGGTGACCGGCCCACACTCGGCCGACACCCTGTTTCATGCCGCCGCGCGCGCCACCTACGACGCGGTGATCGCGATGTATCACGATCAGGCGCTGATCCCGATCAAGACACTGGCCTTCGACCGCGGCGTGAATGTCACGCTCGGCCTGCCCTTCGTGCGGACCTCCCCGGATCACGGCACCGCCTTCGACATTGCCGGCACCAACGCAGCCAACCCGACGTCGCTGCAGGAAGCCTTGCTGCTTGCTGCGCGGCTGGCGGCCAATCGCGCAACAGCGACATCCCAATGACCGCGCCAGACGCCGATATCGACAGTCCGAACCGCGCGCTCGATGGCCTGCCGCCGCTACGCGAGGTCATCGCGCGGCTCGGCCTCTCCGCCAAGAAAAGCCTCGGCCAGAACTTCATCCTCGATCTCAACCTGACGCGGCGCATCGCGCGCACGACGGGCGATCTCGCAGGCCGCACCGTTGTCGAGATCGGCCCCGGCCCCGGCGGGCTGACGCGCGCGCTGCTGCACGAAAGCGCGGCGCGCGTGATCGCAGTTGAGCGCGACGATCGCTGTCTTCCAGCCCTGGAAGAGATTGCGGCGCGCTATCCAGGCCGTCTCGAAATTCACATGGGCGACGCGCTGGACGCCGATTGGGCCACCCTGCTCGGCCGTGACAGCGGCAAGGCCAGCATCATCGCCAACCTGCCCTATGGCGTCGCCACGCGGCTGCTGATCGGCTGGCTCGAAACTGAGTCTTGGCCGCCGTGGTTCGACCGTATGGCGCTGATGTTCCAGCGCGAAGTCGCCGAACGCATCGTTGCCGAACCCGGCACCAAGGCTTACGGCCGCCTCGCCGTGATTTCGCAATGGCGGTGTGAAGCCCGCATCGCCATGACACTGAAACCGGAAGCTTTCACGCCACCGCCAAAGGTTGCATCTGCTGTCGTTGAGTTCGTGCCCCGCGGTTCGCCCTCGCCGCCATGCAGCGTGAAGGTACTGGGCGAGGTCACGGCGGCAGCCTTCGGCCAGCGCCGCAAGATGCTGCGCGCCAGCCTGAAGAGCCTGACAGCCGACGCGGGATCCCTGCTGACCGAGGCGGGGCTTGCCTCCGATATGCGCGGCGAACAGCTCACGGTCGAAGATTTCGCGCGCCTGGCGATGATCCTGCAGGCGCGACGTCAGGCTAACCGGACGTAGGGCTCCGGCACGCCGCGCACGCGACGGCGCAGCTTATGCAGCGCGCCGGCTTGGGGTTCATTCGCCAAAGTCTCGGCACTCAGGTTCTGGCGCGCCGACGTCACGATCATCTCGCTCAAGTCATCGCCGATGAATGCCGGACAGGTCGGCTGGCTGACTGCCAAAGCGCAGCGATCGACAAGCGCGCCATCCGGATGCCACACATGCACGGCGGACGCGCCCCAGGCCGCCGTCCAAATCCGGCCATCGGCATCGACCACGGCGCCATCGGGCTCGCCCTCCCCTTCCCCGAAACGCTTGAACACGACCGGATCTCCGACCGGCAAGCCGGTTTGCGGATCAGTCGCCACCCGCCAGATCGTAAACTTGGCGGAATCGGCGAAGTACGCCGCCTCACCGCCCGGCGCGAAGCAGATCGCGTTGCCGATGGTGACCTTGTCGAACAGCAACCGCAGCTCGCCCGCATGGAACCACCAGATGGCGCCGGCCTCGGCTTCCGCGTTCTTGCCCATGCTGCTGATCCAGAATGCGCCGGATGGATGCACCCGCGCATCGTTGGAGCGGATATGCGCGTGCGCTTCGACAAACGGATGCAAAGGCAGCACGTCGCGGGTATCCAGGTTGACCAGCCGCAGGTCCTGCTCCGTCGCCACCAGAACCGTGCGCTCATCCACCAGCGCCGCGGCGGACGCCATCACGTCGAACTGATGCTCGCGTGAGGTGCCACCCTCGATACTGCGCTCGAACATCCGCCGATTGGGAATATCGAACCACAGCACGCTGCGGCGATCCGGATGCCAGATCGGCCCTTCACCCAGCTCGTTGGCAGCGTCATGCCAGAGATCCGCATCGGTGACCGGCGTTTGCACCATCCCTTAAGCTCTCCCTCCAATGCTGAACCTGTATTCGGTGAGTTGCCGATACGTATCGCCCGGACGCAGCACGGCGTTGGTGAAACCTGGCTGATTGGGCGAATTGGGAAACCTCTGCGGCTCCAGGCACAATCCCGCGAAAGCACCGAATTGGCGCCCGCCCGTACCGGCCACGGGCACCGCGACCTTGCCGCCGTCGTAGAACTGGACACCCGGTTCGGCCGACCAGACCTCCAGCGCCAGCGCACCGTCCGGCGCTTCGACGCGCGCCATCCGGCGGGGCGTATCACTTTCCACCAGACCGGCAACGAACGTGTGATCGTAGCGTGTCACCGGCTGGCCCGCCGGCTGAACCTGGCGCATGTGGCGGAAATCGAACGGGCTATCCGCCACGGGACGGATCTCACCGGTCGGGATCAGATCTGCATCGACCGGCAGATAGCGGTCGCAGAAGAGCTGCACGCGATGATCGCGGATATCGCCCTGGCCGGCGAGATTGAAGTAGCTGTGCGCGGCCAGATTGACGATCGTTGGTGCGTCAGAGGTCGCCACCAGCTCGATTGCAAGCGTTAGCGGCGCGACGAGACGATAGGTGCAGTGGGCGGTCAAACGGCCGGGATATCCCTCATCGCCATCCGGCGAGACCAGCCCCAGCCGCACCATATCGTCCGTCACCTCCTCGACCGTCCAGCCACGCTTGCCGAACCCGCGCGCCCCGCCATGCAGACTAGTCCGACCGTTCTCGTTACGGGTGAGCTGATAGCTGCGACCATCAAGCGAGAACACGCCATCCCGAATGCGGTTGGCAAAGCGCCCGGCAATCGCGCCGAAATGCGGCGAGTAACGGACGTAATCATCCAGACTTTCCAGGCCCAGTGTCACCGGGCGCGGGCCATCGGTTGTATCAACGATCAAATGCTGGATCACCGAACCGTAGGACAGCACGGCCAGCCGCAATCCTTGGCCGGCCAGCACGACGCGTTCGACCTCGCTTCCGTCGCCCAAGCGCCCGAACGCTGATCGCCCGATCGTTTGCAGATCGTTCCTGGCCGCCATGCTCGCCTCCTGGTCGCAAGCCGCACCCGCGACGGACTGCGTCGCCCATCATCGGATGGATGAGGAACACCAATCCCATCGCCGCGTTGCGCAAGCACAGCTACCTCATAAGGGCGATCCGCCATGCGACCAACAGTATTAGCCGCGACCTGCCTCGTCCTGGCATTTGGGAGCCCGCCTGCGCAAAGCCAAACAACCCCGGGCAGCGCGCCATCGACAGGTCCCGCGTCTGGATCTTCGGGAACCACACGTTCAACCGGAACCAGTCCGGATGCCAGGGCCCGCCCGACGCAACGCGGACTGCCCTCCAGCCTCGGACTACCAGGCGATGCAGGTGGCAGGCCCAGAGAGATGGACCAATTCGCGCCACCCAATATCCGCCAGCAGCGCCAATTCCGAGGCAATCCGTCCGATCGTCGGCTGCTTGGCCGCGACGACGCGGGACCGGGACGCGCGGTCGATCGCTATCCCGCCTCCCGATTGCTGCCGAGCCGCCCCGGCAGCCCGGAGGAAAGCGACCGGAACCGCGTTCGCCCGCCCGGTCTCCCGGAAGGAGCCAGCCGATCGGCCAGCGATCGCGAATCCCTTCGGCGGCGGAGCGGCGCGGACTATTCAGTGCGCGAGTGCGAGCAGATCTATGACTCAGGCACCGGCATGACCAGGCAAGCCTGGGCGGCAAGCTGCCGCCGCGTCGGCGAACGCAATGACCGAATGAGGTAGCGATCGCAATGACCGTCCAGCAAAAGCAAAGGGGCCCAGTGGGCCCCTCAAAACAACGACGACATATCGGCGATCAGAAGCGATGCTTGACCGAACCGCGGATCGCCAGATCGTCTGCAGGATCGGACGGCGTTGCAGGCTGTTGCCGCGTCTCAGTCGCGCCGTACAGCAGCTCCAATCCAAAATCCATCTTCGGCAGCACCCCCAGGCGGCCAAGGCCTGGAATACGCACTTCCGTGCCCGGCTGCGATTGTGTCGTCTCCGACAACGATAGGTTGGCGCCGAGATTATCACTCTGCACCGGCGCTGCTGCACCGGATTCAGCGGGGGCCTTGGCGCCCTGCTGAACGTCAAATGCCATCGCTGTGCCGCTGGCAAGCGCCAGAAGGGCGCCGATGGCCAGAATACGAACCCTCTTCATACGGGACTCCGCAGGTCCAAATCACGCACGCGTCTGAGCGGAAAGTGGTCCGTCTGGCGCGCGAGTGCAAGCATGAACCACCAACTATGAAAGACTTGTGTACGTTTGTGCCAGGGAGTGTTGTCTCGGCGCAATATTGCTCTGCAGCAACGCTCCTGACTTCGCTTAAGATGCCGCAACAACGTCGAAAGTTGGACCAGCTTGCAGACGACCCCAAGCTGTGCCCGCTGCGCCACACCAATTTCAACAACCGATAAATACAATCATAGATAGCGGAACGAAATACAATGCACCCGGTTATTCCGTCAGCAGATGGGATGACGACGGAGGGAACGTCATGTGACGAGCCGCACCATGCGGTGCGCCAAAAGCAAAGAGCCGCCCCGAAGGACGGCTCTCGCTAGAGTGTGTGATCAAGGCTTCGATTAGAAGCGGATGATCATACCAGCGTTGATGACGCTTGCGTCGCGGCTGGGAGCAGTAACACCTAGAATGGTGGTACCATCCAACTCGTAGTTGCGATACTGCAGGTAGAGATCCGCAGCAGCCGCGTCGATCTTCTGGAC
>JAEZBU010000378.1 GCA_023426855.1 Pseudomonadota bacterium
CATCGCGGGCTGCTGCGCGAAGCGTAGGTTAAAAGTGACCATGGCCATTTTGCTAAGAAGACAGCGATTATGCTAAACACGTTGTCACTACAGCGCGCTCTGTGAACGGAGAGAGCCAACCGCAGCATTGAGTGCCGACAACAGTTTGCGCCCCACCAATAAAATGACAGAGTCGCCCGACTTTCATCTGGGTCGTGCTCTCTGATGCGCTGGCAATCGAGACGGTGCCGCCTTTATGGTCCTTCTGGGTATTCGACGCGGCGTTCGAACCCTGGCGTGGTCGAGCACCAGCGACGCAACGGCAAATGCTGCCGGGGGTCCGTAGCCCATATATTATGGTGGGTCACACCAAGTCAGGAAGTTTGATCAGATTGGCACTGCAGTGGCACTAGATTATTCTTCACGGCCACGCTCCGGAGAGCTAACGCATTGAATTTAATGGCGCGCCCGAAAGGATTCGAACCTCTGACCCCCAGATTCGTAGTCTGGTGCTCTATCCAGCTGAGCTACGGGCGCCTGTCGCCAGGAAATGCCGCATCGGGGCTATGCCCGAACGGCGAAGCGAGGCGCCACTACTAATGCCTGACGCGCAGAAGCGCAAGTGGTTGTCGCAAGCTTTCCGGCGGGGATTTCAGATATCTGCAGCCAGCAGCAGATGGTCGCGGTGGGCGAGCTGTGACAGGACCATCGCAGTGCCGCTCACCACGCTCTGCAAGGGATCGGGGGCAACGCTGAATGGCACTCCAACGCGGCGGCCGAGCTCTTCGTCCAGCCGGTCGAGCAGGGAGCCTCCACCGGTCAGCGTGATGCCGTTTTCGCTGATAGCAGCCGCGGTTGCCGCCGGCACATCTTCCAGTGCCCGGATTGCAAATTCGGCGATGTCGCCGATGACGCCGTCGAGTGCCTCTGCAATATGCGGAGGGCCGAGAAGGACGCTCTTGGCGCGTCCGTGCTGGAGTTCACGGCCCTTGATTTGCACATCGACGTGGCGACCGTTGACTAGCGCCGACGCAGTGCCAGCCTCGATCTTGATACGCTCGGCGTTGGCCTCGCCGATCACCAGTTGATGCCGACGGCGCACGTAGCGGATGATGGCTTCGTCCATGGCGTTACCCGCGCAACGCAGCGAGCGCGCCGATACGACGCGCCCGTAAGCCAGGATCGCGATGTCCGTGGTGCCGCCGCCGATATCGACCACCATGGCGCCGGGCAGGCGGTCCACCACCAAGCCAGCGCCGAGCAGGGCCGCGACGGGCTCGGCGATGAGGTGCACCTTGCGCGCGCCGGCATAGCGGGCGGTCTCGGTGACGGCGCGGCGCTCGACCGGTGTCGCGCCGGCCGGCACGGAAATGAGGATGCGCGGGCGGCGTATGCCGAGCTTGGAGCGAGCACGGCGGATAAAGTGGCGCAGCATGAACTCGGTCGCGACGAAATCGGCGATGACGCCATCGCGCATCGGCCGCACGGCTTCGAGCGGCTCGGGCGTTAGGCCGATGATGCGGCGGGCTTCTTCGCCCGCGGCGACCAGTTCACGCACGCCGCTGCTGGTGCGCACGGCCACCATGGAGGGCTCGTCGATGATGATGCCGCGCCCGTGGACGTGCACCAATGTATTCGCGGTCCCCAGATCGATGGCGATGTCGTCGGAGAACACTCCGGTCACCTTGGGCAGCATGGATTAACGGCTCTGCGCCTCGGATTGTCATGGCGAGCGAGCGACGGTGGCGCCGCATTCCAGTTCCTTCGCCAGTGCCCACCGCGCATCTGGACACCACGGCAGTCCAAGCGTGGCGAACGCAGAACGCGCGCCTAGATGCCTTGTGTGCACTCTAACGATAAGACAAATCCGGCGCCGCCGCCAACGTGAATAGGGCGACGACGCTGGATCATGATAAGATCAGCCAGAGCACGTGACTCACACGCCCTGGATCTTGTTGCCCGGCTCGTTGAAGTGCTGCGCCGGGGCGCCGCGCTGGCGCTTGAGCATCAGCTTGTTGAGAGCCGCGACATAAGCCTTCGCTGACGCAACCAGCGTGTCGGGATCAGCGGCTCGCGATGTCACCGCGCGGCCGTCCTCTTGCAGACGCACGGACACCTCGGCCTGGGCGTCGGTGCCTTCGGTCACGGCGTGCACCTGGTAGAGATCGAGGGTCGCGGTGTGCGGCACGATCTTCTGGATGGCATTGAAGGTTGCATCCACGGGACCGTTGCCGGACGACTGCATCGTCGTCTGCTTGCCATCGACGTCGAGCGTCATAGTGGCCGACTGCGGACCGGCCGTGCCGGCGATGACGGTCAGCGCGACGACCTTGATGCGGTCGGCCGAGGTTGCAATTTCCTCATCGACCAGTGCCTCGATGTCCTCGTCGTAGATGATCTTCTTGCGGTCGGCGAGCGCCTTGAAGCGGTTGAAGGCATCCTGCAGCGCGTTCTCGCCCAGGTCGTAGCCCAGTTCCTTCAGCTTGGTGCGGAAGGCGTTGCGGCCGGAGTGCTTGCCCATCACCAGCGAGGTCTTGGAGACGCCGACGGATTCCGGCGTCATGATCTCGTAGGTCTGGTTGTTCTTCAGCATGCCGTCCTGGTGGATGCCGCTTTCGTGCGCGAACGCGTTCCGGCCGACGATGGCTTTGTTGTACTGAACGGGGAACGAGGTCGCCGCCGACACCAGCTTGGAGGCGCGGGTCAACATGGTGCTGTCGACGCCGGTGGTGTAGGGCAGCACGTCGCCGCGCGTGCGGATGGCCATCACGACCTCTTCCAGCGCAGCATTGCCGGCGCGCTCGCCGATGCCGTTGAGCGTGCACTCGATCTGGCGCGCGCCACCGACAACGCCAGCCAGCGAGTTGGCAACCGCCATGCCGAGATCGTTGTGGCAGTGGGTCGAGAAAATCACCTTGTCGGCGCCGGGCACGCGCTCGCGCACCTCGCGGAACATGGCGGCGTATTCCTCGGGAACCGCGTAGCCGACGGTGTCGGGCAGGTTGATGGTAGTGGCGCCGGCCTTGATCGCGGCTTCGACGCAGCGGCACAGATACTCGATCGGCGTGCGCGTGGCGTCCATACCGGACCACTCGACGTCGGCGACGAGATTGCGGGCCTGCGTGACGGTGGCGGTGATGATCTCCAGCACCTCTTCCTCGCTCTTGCGCATCTGGTGCGCCAGATGGATCGGCGAGGTCGAAACGAAGGTGTGAATGCGCGGGCGCTGGGCGACCTTCACGGCCTCACCGGCGCGGGCGATGTCGCCGGAGATGGCGCGGGCGAGGCCAGCGATGACCGACTTCTTGGCGCGCTTGGCGATTTCGTAGACGCTTTCAAAGTCGCCCTGGCTGGCGATCGGGAAACCGGCCTCGATGATGTCGACGCCCATCTCCTCCAGAACTTCAGCGACTTCGAGCTTCTCTTCCAGGGTCATGGTGGCGCCGGGGCATTGCTCGCCGTCGCGCAGGGTGGTGTCAAAAATCAAAACCTGGTCTTTTGCAGCAGACGTATCAGCCATTGGAAACTGTCCTTCGCACGTGGCCGGGATTCATCTAAGGAACCATGCCGGCAATGATATATCGGTTTGGAAGCTGCCATTCATCCCCTAAGCGCCCGTCCCGGATCGTTCCCGAGACCGTCGAGGCTCAGGGGCTGGTAAGGAGCAGGGTGCTAAGGAGGAGAGCGCCGGACGGGACGCGCGCGGGCACTGCGGCGAAAGCCACCAGCCTCACGTCAGCATTGTCCCAAGTCTTCGCAGGCATCCGGGTCTTGCTCGATGCAAAACGCACCAACATGGCGTTGGCCGTTGCTCCTGGATAACGCAAACAGTGCAGGTGATGCAAGGCGAAGATGTCGCAACGGGCAAAATTGGCTGATTTAACGATAGAGGCCGAGGTGGGCGAATTGGCGGCTGATGACATGCAAACGGGCGCCGGGGCGGAGTGGGAGGATCGTTTCATCATCGTCACCGGCGGCCCTGGATCGGGCAAAACCACGCTGATCGAGGCGCTGGGCCGGCGTGGTCTGCAGCGGATGCCGGAGGCGGGCCGCGCCATCATTCGCGAGCAGGTGGCGATCGGCGGGAAGGCGCTGCCATGGGCGGACCGGGCGGCGTTTGCCGAGCTGATGCTGGGCTGGGAGCTGCGCTCCTATCGCGAGGCGCAGGCGGCCGCTGGGCCGGTCATCTTCGATCGCGGTGTGCCGGATGTGCTGGGCTATCTCCGGCTGTGCGGCCTGGATGTGCCGGCCCATGTCGAGACCGCTGCCCGCTTGTATCGCTACAACACGAAAGTGCTGATCGCGCCGCCGTGGCCGGCCATCTTCACGCAGGATGCCGAACGCAAACAGTCGCTCGCGGAAGCCGAGGCGACCTATCGGGCCTTGGCCGAGACCTATGAGGCGCTGGGTTACGAATTGGTGCCGCTGCCGTTGGTGCCCGTCGAGCAGCGGGTAGATTTTGTGATGCAACTCATCGCTGGCTGAGACTGGGAGCGGGTCGAGCGCCTACACCCGGATCGTGCCCTCGGTGATGCGGACGGCTTGACCACCGATGCGGACGTTGGACAGCTTGCCGCCCGTCACTTCGAGCGACAGCGTGATGATACTTGGCCGACCCATCTCGAAGCCCTGTTCGATGATCCGCTTGTGCTGGCCATCGGGCGGCGCGTCGAATTTCTGAATTACGGCGGCGAAATTCACTGCCGCAGAGCCAGTCGCCGGATCTTCCGCCATGCCCATCGCCGGCGCGAACATGCGCGCATGTGCAGCCGACGTCGTGTGCACTGTATCGCCGCAGTAAAGGAATACCCCGACCACGCCCTGGTTGGCGATGGTCTGCCAATGCTGGCTATTGACCGCGGCCCGGCCGATGGCGTCCAGCGACGCAACCGGCACGAAGGTGAAGGCATTGCCGGCTGTAAAACGCGTCGGGCGATGATTGGC
>JAEZBU010000039.1 GCA_023426855.1 Pseudomonadota bacterium
CGGCCTCGTGTCTGTCTCATGGAACCGGCTGTTTGTGCTCATCATGGCCATCGCGCTGATTGCGGCGACTTACGCGTTGATCAATCGCACGCGGCTCGGCAAGGCGATGCGCGCGACGTTCCAGGATCGTGATACCGCGGCGCTGATGGGCGTGAAGATCGGCAATGTCTATCTGGCCACCTTTGCGCTTGGCTCGGGCCTGGCTGCCGCTGCCGGCGCGCTACTTGGTCCGGTGTTCGTGGTGGTGCCGACCATGGGCGATCTCGCCTCGCTGAAGGCATTCGCCATCGTCATTCTCGGCGGTCTCGGCAGTCTTCCCGGCGCGACCATCGGAGGATTCATCCTGGCGTTCATGGAGGAATTGGGCGCCGGCTACGTGTCGTCCGGCTACCGCGATGCCATGGGTTTCCTGTTGATCATCCTGATACTGATGTTCAAGCCGACGGGCTTGTTCGCGCGCAAGGAGAGGATCGGGTGAAACACGCGCTGACGGCCGTCTGGCTTTTATTCCTGTTTTCCATCCCGCAATGGATGGGCGAACTCTACGTCCTGCACGTGCTCATCATGACCGGCATCTTCATCATTGCCGCCATGAGTCTCAATCTGCTGCTCGGCTATACCGGGCAGCTCAGTCTCGGTCACGTCGCATTCTTCGGCCTGGGGGCCTACGTCTCGAGTCTGGTTTCGCTCGGTTTCGAGATCACTTTGTATGGAGACACGAAGATCGGACTGGCGGCGAAGCCAGTGTGGTTCGCGATGCTGTGCGGCATCGCCGTTGCGGGGCTTGCAGGTTGGGCGATCGGGCGTCTCGCGTTCAAGGTGCGTGGCGCCTATTTCGTCATCGTCACGATCAGCTTTGCTGAGGTCATCCGGCTCGTCGCACTGAACTGGATGGAACTGACCCAGGGGCCGATGGCGCTGAACAACATTCCCGTGCTGCGCCTCGGGACACCGGAACTGTTCCAACTCTCTTTCCTGCGCAAGCCGTCGGTCTACTATCTCGTGCTTGTCATGGCGATCATCTCGTACATCGTCATCCGCCGCATCGTGGACTCGCGGGCAGGCCGCGCCATGGTGGCTTTGCGCGAGAATGAGCCGCTGGCCACGTCCGTCGGCGTCGACGTTACGCAGTATCTCGTGTTGGCGACGGTGGTCTCGGCGGCGATGGCCGGCGCGGCCGGGACGCTCTATGCGCATTACGTCCGCATCGTTGATCCCGACGTGTTCATGTTCATCTACACGGTCACCATGGTGATCATGGTGGTCACGGGTGGCAAGGGGACGCTGGCCGGTCCGATCGTCGGCGGCATCATTTTCGGACTGATGCCGGAAACGCTGCGCGCTATGGAGATCGTGCCGGAAGTGCAGTGGATCATCTACGGCGTGCTGATGATCCTCGTCGTCTACTTCCTGCCCGAAGGTATCGTTCCGACGCTGAGGAACTGGTGGAAGCGGCGGCAGGACAAACCATCCCTCAGTGCTGAAGGGGCCGGCATCGAGGAGACAGCGCGATGACGGTTGAATCCTCCGATATCGCGCTGGCCGTGCGCAATTTGTCGATCCGCTTCGGCGGGCTGACGGCGGTAGAAAGCGCGACCTTCGACGTCAAAGACGGCGAGGTGCTGTCGCTGATCGGACCGAACGGTGCCGGCAAGACCTCGGCCTTCAACGCCATCACCGGCTACATCGAGGCGGCGAAGGGCGACATTCTCTATCGCGGCACGCGGCTCAATGGCCTGAAACCGAACCAGGTCGCGGAATTGGGCGTGGTGCGCACGTTCCAGAAAACCAGCGTATTCAGCGGCCAGACGGTGCTCGACAACATCCTCATCGGCTTGCACCTGCGATCGAAGCAGAAACCGCTCGCCATCATCTTCCGTCTGCCGTGGGTGGTGCGAGAGGAACGCGAACTGGTCGAGGAAGCGCGCAAGGTCCTCGCCTTCACCGGTCTATCCGCCCGTGCCGACGAAATGGCGTCGTCGTTGCCTTACGGCGAACTGCGGCTGCTGGAGGTCGCCATCGCGCTGGCTGCCAAGCCGAAGCTGCTGCTGCTCGACGAACCGGTATCCGGCATGAACCCCGCGGAAACGTCGAGCTTCATGCGCATGCTGGCTCGTATCCGCGATCTCGGCATCACGGTGCTGCTGGTCGAACACGACATGAAAATGGTGATGGGCGTATCGGATCGCGTGGTCTGTCTCAACCAGGGTCGCATCATCGCGGACGGTCCGCCGGCCCAGATCCAGAAGGATCCGCAGGTGATCCGCGCCTATCTTGGTGAGAGGTACGCTCGTGCTGAAGGTTGAGGGACTGGTCTGCCGGTATGGCAAGGTTGCGGCGGTCCGTGAGCTCTCGCTGGAAGTGCGCAAGGGCGAACTTGTGACCTTGATCGGCGCCAACGGGGCCGGCAAGACGACAACACTGAAGGCAATATCGGGTGTGCTACCGCCTGTCGCCGGGCGCATCGAATTCGAGGGCGAGGATATCACCAAGGCGTCGGCGCGCCGCATCCTGCAGCTTGGCATTGCGCATTGCCCGGAAGGTCGCCGCGTCTTCCCGTACATGACGGTGAAGGAAAACCTGGAAATGGGGTGTTTCCTGCGCACCGACACCGCTGCGATCACGGAGGATATGGAAAGACTGTTCGAGCGCTTTCCTATCCTGAACGAGCGCCGCGATCAGGCGGCCGGAACGCTCTCGGGTGGCGAGCAGCAGATGCTGGCGATTTCGCGCGCGCTGATGAGCCGGCCCAAGTTGGTACTGTTCGATGAGCCGTCGCTGGGGCTGGCGCCCAATCTCGTCGAGCGCACGTTCGAGATCATCAAGGAAATCCGGGAGCAGGGCGCCACCGTCGTGATGGTCGAGCAAAACGCGTTTGCGGCGCTGGAGCTTTCGGACCGTTCGTATGTGCTCGAACAGGGCCGGGTGACGCTGACCGGCACCGGTGCTGAGTTGCTCGACAATCCGCACGTCAAGAGCGCCTATCTCGGCGCTTGATCGACGCGGGGTTTGCAGCGGCTTTACGGCCGTGGCGGCGTATTCAGGTTGATCGTCACGTTCTTGCGCTGGGTGAAACTGTCCAGCATGCCTTCCAGCGAGGATTCGCGGCCGATGCCGCTCTGCTTGACGCCGCCATAGGAATGGCCGGGCATTTGCCCCAATCCCTGATTGACCTGTACCCATCCTGCTTCGACGCGATGCGCAGTCTTCAAGGCGCGGCCGATATCGTGCGTCCAAACGTATGCTGCCAGGCCGTAGTGGGAATCGTTCGCCATGCGGATGGCCTCCTCCTCATCGGTCCAGCGGATGGCGACCAGCACGGGGCCGAAGATCTCCTCGCGTGCAAGTCGCCAATCGTTGGCGGCATTGGCGAATATGGTCGGCAGCGCGAAATAACCCTCCGATAGCGGACCAGACGTCGGGGGCAGACCGCCAACGAGGAGCTTCGCATCGGGCTGCTTCAGACCATCCTCGACGTAGCCGCAGACTTTGCGGAACTGCTTCTCGTTGATGATCGCGCCGATGTCACTGTTCTCGTCGAGCGGGTCGCCGAGTTTCAGCTTGGACACTTTGTCGGCGAGTCGACCAAGAAAATCGTCAAAGATGTCGGCGTGCAGGAATAGCCGCGATCCAGCCGTGCAGGACTGGCTTTGGCGCGTGAACCGCATCGCCGCAATAATGCCGTCGACAACCCAGTCCTCATTGGCATCGGGATAAACGATCGACGGGCTCTTGCCGCCAAGTTCGAGCGAGACCGGCACGATGCGCTCGGATGCGGCACGCATGATCAGCTTGCCGACGTCGGTTGAGCCGGTGAACGACAGTTTGCGGATTCCGGGGTGATTGGACAGCGCCGCGCCGGCCTCTTCGCCCAGGCCGGTAACGACGTTCAGCACGCCTTTCGGCAAGTGCTCCTGGCAGATGGCGGCCAGCCAGAGAACGCCGAGCGGGGCATCCTCGGCGGCTTTCAATACCAGCGTATTGCCGGCGCACAGAGCTGGCGCGATTTTCAGGGCGGCGAGCAGAACCGGCGCATTCCACGGAATGATGGCGCCGACGACACCAATGGGTTCGCGGCGGGTGTAGCTGAGCACGTGCTCGCCGAAGGGGATGGTTTCGCCCTTGAGTTCGCTGGCAAGCCCACCGAAATAGCGGAAGATATCGAACGTGCCGCGCGCTTCCGGACGCGCCTGCGTGCGGATGGCGTTGCCGGTTTCCTCCGCAACGATGCGCGCCAGTTCCTCGACGCGGGCTTCGACGGCATCAGCGATCTTCTGCAGCATCCGGCCGCGTTCGCGCGGCACGACCTTGCTCCAGCTCGCGAACGCCGCGGTTGCGGCCTCCACGGCGCGGTCCACGTCGTCGGCGGTGCCGCGCGGGATCGATGCGATCGGCTTGCGGTTGCCAGGGCTTTCGACGATCAGTTGGCGGCCGGTTGAGGCATCGCACCAGTCACCATCGATCAGCATTTGTGCGTGGCGGTGGGCCGCCGAGGTGCCGGTTTCCGACTGAGCGATCGCCATTGGACTTTCCTTCCCGTTAGCTGTGCTTACCATCAGCAAACACCTGACAGGCAGCATAGGTCCAATATTGGCTGCCGGGAAAGGCATAGTGGGCTAAGCCTGTCGGGTTCAACATCGCGTGACAGCAGCGAAAAGCGGTTCGCACGATTGGCCTGCATGGCTAGGATGCGCGCCGAATGGGGCGCGCCTGTTCCGCGCCTGTTCCCAGTCGTTAATCCAAGCGGCCGATACCCGCCAAAAAATGGGAGGACACACCATGCAGGACCTCAATCGTCGTTCGTTTGTTCTGTCGGCTGCTGTGGCCGGCACGGCGTTCGGCTTGGCTAAATCAGTCGAGATCATTCCATCGGCCGCGGCACAGGGGGCTGGCGCATCGCCGCTCAACCCGACCGGCGCCAAGTTCCACAAGTTCAAGGTCGGCGATATCGAGGTCACCACGGTGTTCGATGGTGCTTCGCTGCGCGATCATAACCCTGGCTTTATCAAGAACGCGACCGTCGAAGAAACCAAAGCCGCACTCAAGAGCGCGAACCTGCCCGACGACAAGGTGCCCAATGCCTTCACCATCACGGTCGTGAAGGTCGGCGACAACACCATCATGTTCGACTCCGGCAATGGTCCAGCGGGCGCACCGGCCACCGGGCAGCTCGCGGCTAACATGAAAGAGGCAGGGATCGACGTCGCCAATCTGTCGGCGATCGTCATCACCCACTTCCATCCGGATCACATCTTCGGGCTGATGAACAAGGACAACTCACAGATCTATCCGAATACGCAGATCGTCGTGCCGGCCGCCGAATACAAATTCTGGGCCGAAACGCCGGTTGAATCTCTGCCGGAGGCGCGTCGTGGTCTGGCGCAGCGTGTGCAGGCAACTTTCCCGAAGTGGCAGAACGTCAAGCAGGTCGAGGACGACCAGCATGTGGCGGTCGGCGTGCGTGCCATGGCGACCTATGGCCATACGCCAGGTCACACCAGCTATCTGGTGTCTGCCGGCAATGCACAGCTTCTCGTGCTCGGTGATGTGACCAACCTTCCCGCTCTCAACATGCGCAATCCCGGCTGGCACATCATGTTCGACCAGGATGCGGAGATGGCCGAGGCGACGCGCCGGCGAGTGTTCGATCAGGCCGTCGCCGATAAGCTGGTGTGTTCCGGATACCATTGGGGCATGCCCGGCGCGGGCACCATCTCGAAGGATGGCAATGGCTACGCGCTGGTGCCTGTCGCTTGAGCCGGATTGCAACCTCCAACTGACATTCAGCTCGGCCGCCGTCTCCCCCGGCGGCCGATTTGCTTTTCATGCGACAAACCCACCCGCTGCCGAATTGCGGTTGAGATCGGCCTGCGCCTGCCGCTAAATACCTCGCTCATTGGGGAGTGAGATGCGACTGCGCTGGATCATCAGTCTTCTGGCCGTGTTGGGCGTGCTTGCGCACGCTGGCGCGCTGGTGCGCCACAACGCGGTCATGGTCGATGCGCACCTGCAGCATCAGGCTCTGGTCGCGGATCTGCAGGTCATTTGCCATTCGGGTGGGCCGGGTTCATCCGAGCCTGCGACCATCCCTGACATCCCGCGTCCATCGAATGCGGATAATGGCTGCCCGTTGTGTTCGGGGCTGGCGTCGGCGTTTGCTCTTGCTGCCCTGGATGCGCCATGCTTGGCATCGCCCTACGCGGTTCTTGAGGATTACAAACCCATAGCGGCTACGCGCGGGCTCGGGCAATCGCCTGCCACGCTGCCACCCGTGCGCGGGCCGCCCTTGCGCACCGCCTGATCGGTTTGCCTGCGCGTGGCGCTACTCAGCCGCGCTCGCGTTTTCCTGAACAAAAGCACTGCCAGTTGGATTTTGCTCCCGCTGCCCGGCTCACAGCCGCCGCGGGCGTCCAGCTTATCGGCACAGCAGAATTTGGAGAAATCCATGACGTCAAACATGTATGTCGGTATCGCCGCAACGGTTGCCGCGCTTGCACTGGGAGCGCCGGTCGCTTCAGCCCATCCGGGCCTTGAAAGAAACGAGGCTTCCGTTGGCTCATCCTACAAGGCGGTGATGAAGATCACGCACGGCTGCGGTCGTTCGCCGACAACCAAGGTCCAGATCTCAATCCCGGAAGGTTACATCGGGGTCAAGCCGATGCCGAAGGCGGGCTGGACTTTGGAAACGCAAACCGGCGCTTACGGAAAAACCTACACCTTGCACGGTCGGAAGATGACCGAGGGCGTGACACAGGTGATCTGGAGCGGTGGCAATCTGGCCGACGATCACTACGACGAGTTTGTCGTCACAGGATTTCTGGACAACAGCCTGGCGTCGGAAACACATGCCTACTTCCCGACTGTCCAGGAGTGCGCGCAGGGGCAGCACAACTGGGTCGATATTCCCGCCCAGGGGCAAGATCCGCATGATCTGA
>JAEZBU010000044.1 GCA_023426855.1 Pseudomonadota bacterium
ATCATGGAAGTCTCCGTAGCGGTCGTCTGCCGTAACGGAGAAATAGGCGTGCGCGCCGGCAATTGAAAGGCCGGCGCGACATCGCGCAGGAGTTAGCCGCCGCTCAGTTCGCGGCCGCGCCGTTCGGCCGCCTCAACCGCCTTGGTCAGAAGCGGCTTTAGCCCGTCGTCGGCCATCAGCACCGCGAGGGCCGCCGCCGTGGTGCCGCCCGGAGACGTCACGTTCTGGCGCAACGTCGCCGCCTCGATGCCGGACTGCCGCAGTAGCTCACCCGCACCGGATACGGTTGCATTGGCCAGCTTCTTAGACAGTTCTGCATCCAGCCCGACCGCGCGGCCCGCTTCGGCCAGGCATTCAGCCAGCAGGAAGATATAAGCCGGCCCTGAGCCCGACACTGCCGTCACGGCGTCCATCAGGCGCTCGTCATCGACCCAGCCGACCTCGCCGACCGCCGTCAGCAGCGACTGGCAGGTTTCGCGCTGCGCGGCCGTCACGCGGGCGTTCGCGCAGCACACCGTGATGCCACGACCGATCGCGGCCGGCGTGTTGGGCATGGCGCGAACGACGGCGCTACCCTCGGGCAGATGCTTTTCGAAGCTGGAGATGGTCTTGCCCGCTGCGATCGACAGCACGACGGTTTCCGGCCCGGCCAGTTTGCCCAGCGGCGGAAACACCTGCTCCATCACCTGCGGCTTGACAGCGGCCAGGATCACGGCGGGCGGCTTGTCGAGCGCAACAGCCTGGGTGCACGTGATGCCGTGCTTGGCGATTACAGCGGCCACTTCCGGCGGCGGTCCCGGATCCTGGACAATGATCTGCCGCGGATCGAGGCCCCGGTCGAGCCATCCCGAAAGCATAGCCCCGCCCATTTTTCCGGCGCCGGCTAGCAATAATGTTCCGTTGAGTGAAAGTGTCATGCGCGAGATCTAGCGCGACGCGCGGCCGGACACAATGGTTTGCATCGCCCGAATGAAAAGGGCCCGTGTCGGGCCGGGCCCCTTGTGCGTGATCCTTGCTCGGCGTGGGAAGCGATAACCTGCCTGCCCCTCGCCGCGCGCAATCAGGCTTGGCCTTCGGTGTGGAACATGGTCGAGACCAGCGCCTCGCGGCTGTCCTTGCCGGCCCATACCACGAACTGGAAGGCTTGATAGTAGCGCTCGCAGGCCTCGAGAGCGGCCTTCAGCATGGCTTCGCACTGCCCCGGCGTCGCCAGCGCGCCATTCAGCATCAGGCCCTGGCGGAACATGATCAGGCCTTCCTGGGTCCACAAATCGAAGTGGCCAAGCCAGAGCTGCTCGTTGATCTGGGCGATCAGGCGATAGACTTCCGGCAGGCGGTTTTCCGGCACCTTGAAATCGAAAGCGCAGGCCAGGTGCAGGGCTTCCAGGTCATCCCGCCAGTTCAGGGAGACGTGATAATCGGTCCAGCTACCGGCAACGATCAGCGTAACTTCATCGTCGGCCGTGCGATCGCAAGCCCAGTCGTGGACATGAGCTACCTGTTCGACCAGGTCGATCGGGTTCGTCATGCGCTCGTAGCCTGCTTCCACCGATGCCATTCCCATTCGTCCCCCGTGTTGGTTCCGTCACGCACCCAAGACCACGCGTACACTTAAAGATCCTGCGCGACGATCAGCGGCCAGTGCTGGCGATCGGATCGCCGGTTCAACGCACTGGCTGCTGAGCAACGCGACCAAATCAGATGCGAGGCACGAGTCGCAAGCTCACCCTCCCATTGTCCACGGGCAAAGTGATGAGACTCAGGCAGAACAAGGAAAATCGCCTGAAAAGAACAGGATCTGTGGAGTGCTTGGGAACAACCTGTGGAGACGCATGTTTGGCGTCAGGTTGGCCGTGATGCCCGGTCGACTCAAGCCTGGGGCTTGAGGCGCTTCAGCTCTTCTTCAAGCGCCGCGATACGCGCTTCGAGACGCTCGTTCTCCTCACGCGCCAGAACCGCCATAGCCTTGATTGCCTCGAATTCGTCGCGGCGCACGACGTCCATCTCGCGCAGCACGCGCTCGCCCTGCGCCTTCATCAACGTTTCGAACTCGCGACGCGCGCCCTGGGCGGCACCCGCTGCGTCCGTCATCATCTTGGCGAGTTCATCAAAAATGCGGTTGCTGGTCTGTGTCATGTGACAGCTCGTCGGGGGTTGGAGCCGGGTTTGTCTATCTATGGGACCGCGGGGGCGACCATGCAAGCGCAGCAGAGCGTCGCCTTGACTTCCCGGCTGAGCTGCCGAACAAGGTTGACGCGGCCCGCAAGCCGCAAATCGCCCGGTGCCACAACGGAGAACTGGCTGGCCATGAGCTCACTCGCGACCATGCTTGCCATCCCATTCCCGAATATCGATCCGGTCGCGCTCCAACTCGGCCCCATCTCCGTCAAATGGTATGGCCTCGCCTACATGGCCGGCCTGCTGCTCGGCTGGATGTACATCCGCCGGCTGGTACAGGATGCCAAGCTGTGGCCCGGCGGCGTGGCACCATTCAAGGTCGACAAGTCCGACGACCTGCTGTTCTTCATGACCATCGGCGTGGTGCTGGGCGGCCGGCTCGGCTTCGTGCTGTTCTATGAGCCCGCCTACTACCTCGCCAACCCGCTGCAGATCGTCCAGGTCTGGCGCGGTGGCATGGCATTCCATGGCGCCCTGGTCGGCTGCGGCATTGCCATCTGGCTGTTCGCGCGCCGCAATGGCGTGTCGCCGTGGTCGGCGATGGATCTGTGCGCGGCCGCAGTCCCGATTGGTCTTTTCTTCGGCCGCATCGCCAATTTCATCAACGGTGAGCTGTTCGGCCGTCCGACCTCGATGCCGTGGGGCATGGTGTTTCCCGAGGCGATGTATGAGTACGCCGCGATCGAGCCGACGCCGCGCCATCCGAGCCAGCTCTATGAAGCCTTCTTCGAGGGGCTGGTGCTGTTCCTGGTGCTGCGCTGGATGACGCACAAGATGCGCGCGCTGGAAAGCCCTGGCCTCGTCACCGGCATGTTTCTGCTCGGCTATGGTCTCGCACGGTCGTTCTGCGAGCTGTTCCGCCAGCCCGATCTGGCGCACGGCTTGACCGGCACATTCCTGACGCCCGGCATCACCTACTCAATCCCGATGATCCTGCTCGGCATCTACTTCATCCGCGCCGCGCGCGTACGGTCCGCAATCTGAGGCAGCGCATGAGCGATCAGCCGACACCGCTGGCGCTGGCGCTCATCGAGCGCATCCGCCGCGATGGGCCGCTGCCGATCGTCGATTACATGGATGCCTGCCTGCACGATCCGACGCACGGCTATTACCGCACCATGCCGGCCATCGGCGCGAGCGGCGACTTCACCACCGCACCGGAGATCAGCCAGGTCTTCGGCGAACTGATCGGTATCTGGGCCGCTGTTGCGTGGCGGGCGATGGGTGCGCCGCGTAAATTCCGGCTGATCGAGCTCGGTCCCGGCCGCGGCACGCTGATGGCAGATGCTCTGCGAGCTGCGCGCATCGTGCCAAGTTTTCTCGCCGCCGCGGATATTCATCTCGTCGACAGCAACCCGCTCCTCCGCGAAACCCAGCGCACCGCGCTCGCCCGCACACGCGACCTGCCACCTGTCACGTGGCACGACAGCCTGACGTCTGACGTGGCAGGCGCGGAACCTGCGCTGATCATCGCCAACGAATTCCTCGACGCACTGCCTATCCGCCAGATTGTGTTTACCGACGGCGCATGGCGCGAACGCTGCGTGGCGATCAATCACGATGGGGCGTTTGAGATCGTGCCGGGAGCACCCGCGACACCGGACACACTGCCGACGGGTCGCCCGCCGCGCGACGGCGACATCCTGGAGACCCGCCCAGCGCTGGATCAGGTCTTCGCCATGCTCGCCCACGCGGCAGCACAGCCGATGGCGGCCCTGCTGATCGACTACGGCCACAACCAGACCGGCTACGGCGATACGCTGCAGGCCGTCCGGCGTCAGCATCACGTTTCGGTTTTCGACAGCGCCGGCCAGGCCGACCTGACCGCGCACGTCGATTTTGCCGAGGTCGCGCGTCACTGCCGCGCGCATGGTCTCGTCGTCGATGGCCCGATCACGCAATCGCATTTCCTGCTCGGCCTCGGTCTCGGCGAGCGCACCGAGCAACTGCTCCAGGCAGCGCGACCCGATCAGGCCGGATTGATCGAATCCGGAGCGCGTCGCATCGCCGACCCGCTCGGCATGGGCGGTCGCTTCAAGGTTGCATGCGCCCGCACGACATCGATGCCCGTTCTACCCCCGTTTGCCCAGCAAGAGTGAGCCGGAGATCCGAGCCATGCCCCTGGACGGCACCATCATCCATGCGGACTGCCTGAGCGATGCCGCCGCGACGGCCAGCGGCATCCGGCACGGCTTCTTCACCCGGCAGGGCGGTGTCTCGACCGGCATCTACGCATCGTTGAACTGCGGGCTGGGCTCGCGCGACGACACTGCCAGCGTCAAGATCAACCGCGGCCGTGTTGCATCCGCGCTCGATCATCCGGGCCGCGAGGTGCTGACGCTGTATCAAGTGCACAGCGCGACCGCACTGATCGTCGATGCCCCGTTTGACGGCAAACCGCCACAGGCCGACGCGCTGGTCACCAACACCCCGGGTGTCGTCATCGGGGCGCTGGCCGCGGACTGCACGCCGGTACTTTTCGCCGATCCTGAAGCCCGCGTCGTAGCAGCCGCGCATGCGGGATGGCGCGGCGCGTTCGGCGGCGTGCTGGAGGCCACCATTCGCGCCATGGAGGGGCTGGGCGCACAGCCGCAGCGCATCCGTGCCGCCATCGGTCCCTGCATCAATCAGCCGGCGTACGAGGTCGGTCCCGAGTTCGAGGCGACGTTCCTGGAAGCCGATCCGGGCAATGCCCGGTTTTTCGAGCGGCTCGGTTCCGGCGACCGCCCCTACTTCGATTTACCAGGATTCATCTCTGCACGTCTTTCCCGCGCCGGCCTCGGTATGGTGGAGCAGAAGTCGAGCTGCACTTACGAAAACGAATCACTGTTCTTCAGTTATCGCCGTGCGACGCATCGGAAAGAGCCTGATTATGGCCGCCAAATCTCCGCCATTGTCTTGGCTTAGCCCTCGTCCACAGAAAACGAGCCGGCAAGACGTGCTCTATGGGGGCATAGAGCGGTTTACAGCCGTAACCCATCTGGACGCCTCACAATCCAAGGTTTAGAGGAGTCGAGACCACGGGTACCGGTAAAGTGAATTGGCCGCAGGGTATGTACGACGGCTGCCGGATCGAACAGCGGGACATTGAGAGGGGGACGTCATCGTGACGACCATCGATGCTGCTGCGCTGCCGCGCCTGTACAAAAGGGCTGCAATTGCGGCGTTTACAGCTGTCCTGGCCGCAGGCTTAGGTGCCTGTGGGTCCAGTAATCTTCTGAGCGGCAGTGGCGATGCCAACGCGCCTATGCTCGCCCAGCAACCGGCTGCCCAGCCTGCCGCCGCCTCCACGCGCATTGCGATCGCGCCGGTGATTGGTGCGCCGGAAGCGGTGGCCAAGCAGATCACGACGGCGCTCAGCCAGGATCTGCAGCAGCGCCGGATCGAGATCGCGCAGGCGGCCAACGATCGTGCCGACTATACGCTGCGCGGCTATGTCGTTGCGGCGCGCGAAAAGAACACCACCAAGGTGTCTTACATCTGGGATCTGACCGACACGACGGGTAAGCGCGTCAACCGCATCACCGGCGAAGAAAGCGTCGGCGGTGGCGAGAGCCGCGATCCGTGGGCATCGGTGACCCCGAACATCATGCAGTCGATCTCCGGAAAGACCGCGACGCAGTTGACCACGTGGCTATCCACGCAACCGCAGCAGTCATCGGCCGCGATTGCCACCGCTCCAGGCGCCACTTCCGGCGTGCAAACCGCATCGTTGCCGGCGGCAGGTGGCGGTGCTGGCCTCGGCGCGGCAACGACCGGAAGCATCGGTCGTGAAGGCGCGGTGACCGCTATGGTCCCAAGCGTGACCGGGGCCCCTGGCGATGGCTCCTCCTCGCTCACGACTGCGCTGCAGCGCGAGCTGTCGCGGAGCGGCGTTTCCGTCTCGGATCGGCCGGCTGGCGCGTCATATCGTGTCGAAGGCAAGGTCAAAGTCGGCCAGAGCAAGGACGGCAAGCAGCCGATCCAGATCGACTGGTTCGTCAAGGATCCGAACGGCAAACAGCTCGGAACCGTGTCGCAGAAGAACGAGATTCCCGAAGGCTCGCTCAACGGCAATTGGGGTCAGGTCGCGGATGCCGCAGCCGCAGCGGCAGCTCAGGGCATCCTGAAACTGCTGCCCAATAGCGCGACAAACTAGCCAACGCGGTCATTACCGCCACATAGCCGTCACAAATCAGCGGCCCGGACGTTTACACGTCCGGGCCTGCTTGCTAGAAGCCGCGCGTCGGCGGATTGCATGTCCGCAAGCGAGATTGAAAGCGGCAGGTACAGATGAATGATGCTGGAGAGTCTGGCGACTATTTCGACGGGCTGCGTATCAAGCTCGTAGCCGGAAACAGCAACAAGCCGCTGGCCGAGGGCATCAGCTCGGTCTTGCGCGTGCCGCTGACCAAGGGTGTCTGCCGTCGCTTCGCCGACATGGAGATCTTCGTCGAGATCCAGGAGAACGTCCGCGGCGAAGACGTTTACGTCCTCCAGTCGACCTCGTTCCCCGCTAACGATAATCTGATGGAAGTGCTGATCCTGGTCGATGCGCTGAAGCGCGCCTCGGCCCGTCGCATCACCGCCGTCATCCCCTACTACGGCTATGCCCGCCAGGATCGCAAACCCGGCCCGCGTACGCCGATTTCGGCCAAGCTGGTCGCCAACCTGATCGAGCGCGCCGGCGCCGATCGCGTCATGACGCTCGACCTGCACGCCGGCCAGATCCAGGGCTTCTTCGATATTCCGACCGACAACCTGTTCTCCGCACCGACCATGGTGCGCGACATCAAGGAGCGGTTCGAGCTGTCGAACCTGATGGTCGTTTCGCCCGACGTCGGCGGCGTGGTGCGCGCCCGCGCGCTGGCCAAGCGCATCGATGCGCCGATCGCAATTTGCGACAAGCGCCGCGAGCGCCCGGGCGAGAGCGAGGTCATGAACGTCATCGGTAACGTCAAGGGTAAGCGCTGCATCCTGGTCGACGACATCGTCGACAGCGGTGGCACGCTGGTCAACGCGGCCGAGGCTCTGCTGAAGAACGGCGCCATCGAGGTGATGGCCTACATCACCCACGGCGTGCTGTCCGGCGGCGCAGTTGCCCGCGTTCAGAATTCAAGCCTGAAGTCGCTGGTCATCACCGACTCGATCGAACCCACCGAAGCCGTGAAGGCATCGAAGAACATTCGCGTCCTGTCCATCGCACCGCTGATCGGCGAAGCGATTGCCCGTACGTCGCGCGAAGAAAGCGTCTCCAGCCTGTTCTACTGAGGGTTACGCGGCGCCCCTCGACCCGCGCCTCCCCTGCCGTTCAGCGCACCCGGCCGACTTGGGACAAGCCGCCCAGCGCCTCAATCGCGCCGGGGCCTATAGACGCCAGCATCGGCATCCCATTCCAACGCGCCCAAGTCCTTCGGCCGCACGGCCGCTTGTGCCTGCTGGCGCTGCATTTCCTCGCCAGCCTCGACTTCGGCCATGGCACGTTGGAACTCGCGGGACAGCCACTTGTATCCAGCCAGCAAGCCGGCTCCCGCAATCGCCAATGCAATGACTTGTGGCATTGATCCCTCCCGCTCGGCACCCAAGCGCCAGCCTATCGAGACCTCAGAACCCGTAGCGCGACCAGAGCGCGCGCGCCTCTATAGCCGACACCAGATCGTCGGCCAACGCAAGAGGCAGGCCGCCATTGACCGCAGGCGTGTGCATGAGCCGCGGCAGGCGGAGCACCCGGGACAGGAATCCGCCGGTGGCGAACGGAACCACCTTCAACTGGACTTCCGGACCGTGCAGTTCGCGCATTTTCGACCTGACATCGGAAACGCCGTCGATCAGTCCGAGTTCGAGCGCCTTCGGCGCCGACCAGAACGCGCCGGAAAACAGCTCCGAATCCAGACCTTTCAGCCGCTCGGCCCGGCGATCCTTGACGACGCCAATGAAGATGTCGTGGACGTCCTTCTGGATCGACTTGATGCGCTCCACGTCCTCCGGCTTTTCCGGCTTGAACGGATCGAGCACCAGCTTGCTCTCGCCGGCCGTATACACGCGCCGTTCGACGCCGATGCGCGCGATGGCCTTGTCGAGGCCGAAAGTTGCCGCGATGACGCCGATCGAGCCCACGATCGAGGACGGATCGGCATAGATCTCATCGCCCGCAACCGCGAGGTAATAGCCGCCCGAAGCCGCCACATCCTCGCAGAACACGTAAACGCGCTTGTTCTTTTCGTTGGCCAGATGCCGTAGCCGCTTGAAGATCAGGTTCGACTGCACCGGCGAGCCACCTGGCGAGTTCACCACCACCGCCACCGTCGGCAGCTTCGACATGCTGAAGGCGCGCTCCAGGCCGTCCGCCACGGCCGCAATCGAAA
>JAEZBU010000063.1 GCA_023426855.1 Pseudomonadota bacterium
GTCAAACCGAACATGGGTGTGTCAAAACGGGTGATGTCCGAGCTGCACCCGGCCGTAACAACGGCCATGCCGATCGCGATGACCTGCGGCGAGACGAACGCGGTCAGGCCAGATGGCCTGGGAGAGGACTGGGTACGCGACATGGACAAACCTCCTAAACCCACTCCCTCTTAACCCTAATAGTGTTAAGAGAGACTTAACGGCGAGGTCGTCCGACATCAGATCGTTTCAGGCTGGCGCACGCAGAAACCCATTCTCCGCCATGCCGACGGAAATACCAGAACAGCGCCGTATTGCTTGAAACTCTTGGTCAATCACCTCACCCGACCGCCACTCGTCTGAATACAGACTGATTGTGAGAGGATCGGGGCGCGAATTTGCCGCCGGCGTGTTCCGAAGATGAACTTCAGCTAAAGGGTTAATCAGGTGTTAACGCGCGAATATCGCGCGAGCCGCGCAGCGCTCAGCTCTCGCCGTCCGCCGGCCCCGCGAGTTGCCGGGACAGGCTTTCCGCCATCGACCTATCAGTGAGATTGATCGTCAGCGGCGTGATCGACACGCGATCGGTGTAGACGGCCCACAGATCCGTGCCGCCACGCGGGTTGGACTTCTTGCGTTCGTAGCCGAGCCAGTAATAGGGCGTGCCCCAGGTATCCAGCCGCTGGTCGATACGCATGAGATCGTGATCGCGACGCCCCTGCTCCGTCACCGTGATGCCCGCGACTTCGCTTGGCGCACAGTCCGGGAAGTTGACGTTCATCAGGACATTTTCGTCCCATGAGGCAGCCAAGAGCCGGCGAACGACCTCGGGTCCATGCGCCCGCGGTGTATCCCATTGCACGCTGGTCGGTGCTTTCATGCCGGTCGCCAGGCTCATGGCAATCGAGCGCACGCCAAGCAGCGTGCCTTCGATGGCGCCGGCGATGGTTCCCGAATAGGTCACGTCGTCGGCCATGTTGGCGCCGCGGTTGACGCCCGACAGCACCAGCGTCGGCAGTTCCTCGCGCAGCAGGAAGCGGATCGCCATGATCACGCAATCGGCTGGCGTACCGCGCACCGCAAACGTCTTCTCGGCCAGCTTGCGCATGCGGATCGGCTCGCGCAGCGTCAGGGAATGCGAGGCGCCGCTCTGATCGAGTTCCGGCGCGACCGTCCACACGTCATCCGACAACGCCCGGGCGATATCGCCCAACACTTCCAACCCCGGCGCATTGATGCCGTCGTCGTTGGTGATCAGGATACGCATGTTCACTCCCTAGCCGGCCGCATCGTCCACGCGAAGGAAGCCCGTTCAGCCGGCCTTCGCTATTCTCTCGACGCCGCCCATGTACGGCACCAAAGCCTGCGGAATGATGACGCTGCCGTCTTCCTGTTGATAGTTCTCCAGCACCGCGATCAGCGTACGGCCAACGGCCAATCCCGATCCGTTCAGCGTGTGCACGAATTCCGGCTTGCCGTCCTTCGGACGATAGCGCGCGTTCATGCGGCGAGCCTGGAAATCACCGCACACCGAGCAGCTCGAAATCTCGCGATAAGCGTCCTGCCCCGGCAGCCAGACCTCGATGTCGTAGGTCTTGCGCGAGGCAAAGCCCATGTCGCCCGTGCACAGCAGCATGGTGCGGTAGGCGAGACCGAGCCGCTTCAACACTTCCTCGGCGCACGCTGTTTTGCGCTCGAGTTCTTCGCCGCTCTGCTCCGGCGTGGTGATAGACACCATCTCAACCTTGGCGAACTGATGCTGGCGGATCATGCCGCGCGTATCGCGACCGGCCGCACCGGCTTCGGCACGGAAGCACGGCGTATGCGCGGTCACGCGGATGGGGAGCTGCGCTTCATCCACGATGCTTTCGCGTACGAGATTGGTCAGCGGAACTTCAGCGGTCGGGATCAGCCAACGGCGCGCTGCGGCCGTTTCGCCCGCCTTCAGCGCCTTGGCGGCGGCACCATCCAGCGCCTCGAACTGATCTTCCTCGAACTTCGGAAGCTGCGCGGTGCCGAACATGGCTTCATCGCGCACCAGGATCGGCGGTGCGACTTCGGTGTAGCCGAACTCGCCCGTGTGCAAATCGAGCATGAATGCCGCGAGCGCACGTTCCAGCCGCGCCATCTGACCTTTCAGTACGACAAAGCGCGATCCCGACAGCTTGGCTGCCGTCTCGAAATCCATCAGGCCCAGCGCCTCGCCCAGCTCGAAATGCTGCTTCGGCGCGAATGAGAATGTGGGCGGCGTGCCGACGCGGCGCACCTCGACGTTTCCGGTTTCGTCCGGTCCCTCGGGCACGTCATCGCGCGGCAGGTTGGGAATTTCCGCGAGCGCAGCCGTCAGCTTGGCGTCGATCGCCTTTTCCTCGCCCTCGCCCGTCTGAATCGCCTCCTTGAGATCGGCGACCTCTTTCATCAGCGCCTGGGCCTTGGCCTCGTCCTTGGTGGCCTTGGCCTTGCCGATGTCTTTGGACGCCGCGTTGCGCCGGGCCTGCGCTTCCTGCAGGCGGGTCAGGTTGGCGCGGCGCGTCTCGTCCAGCGCGATAAGCGTCGCCGACAGCGGTGCAAGCCCTCGCTTGGCGAGGGCGGCATCGAATGCCTGGGGATTGTCACGGATCCATTTGATGTCGAACACGGTCGTGGCCCTTGGTTGCGTCGGCGTCCAGCCGATGCGGTCGTATAGGACCTCCGGCACACACGGTCCAGCCTGCGGCCGTCAACGCTGCCACGGCGGCATACCCAAACTGTGGGGAACGCGCGCGTTACGGCAATTCAGCCAAATCGTCAGGTCGACGAGGCGCCCTCGGCGGCCTTGCGCGCCTTGACCACGCGGTCGACGGCCAGAATCGCGACCTCGTAGAGCAACAGCGTCGGCACGGCCATCGAGATCTGGCTGATCGGATCCGGCGGCGTCAGAATGGCCGCCACGATGAACACGCCGAGAATGGCCCAGCGCCGTTTTTCCCGCAGCATCTGACCATCGACGACCCCAGCGCGCGCCAGCAACGTCAGGATGACGGGAAGCTGGAACATCACGCCGAAGCCCAGGATCAGGGTCATGATCAGCGACAGATACTCGCTGACCTTCGCCTGCAAATGGATCTGGACGTCGCCGGTGTTCCATTCCATCGACAGGAAGAACGCCATCGCCAGCGGCATCACGACGAAATAGACGACGGCGGCGCCGAGCAGGAACAGGATCGGTGTGGCGATGAGGTAGGGACGAAACGCGTCGCGCTCGTTGTGATAAAGGCCGGGCGCCACGAATTTGTAGATCTGCGTCGCAATGATCGGGAAGGCGAGAAACACCGCGCCGAACAGCGCCAGCTTGAGCTGTGTGAAGAAGAACTCGTGCGGCGCCGTATAGATCATCTCGATGCGTGCATCCGCGCCGGCCGCCCACTTATAGGGGACCACGAGGATCGCGTAGATCTGCTTGGCGAACGCGAAACAGACGATAAAGGCGATGAAAATCGCAACCAGCGCATGGATGAGCCGCGTGCGCAGCTCGATCAGGTGATCCATCAATGGGGCTTGCGACGCGTCGATCTCGTCTTGCCCAGAGCGCACTTTCTCGTCCGCCACGTCAGTCATCAGTTATCGCGTCCGGTTGACTGCGCTGCATCGGCCTTCTTGTCGGCATGCTCGACGGCAGAGCCGTTGTAGCTGTGTGGCACCGCCGAACCGTTGGCCGTCGTGTGGATATCAGCCGCGTCGGCAGTGGCGCTTGGCGGCGTCAGCGCTGCGGGCGTATCCGAAGTGGGGCCTTCCAATGCGGGCGTCGGCTCGGAGGTAATCGCCGGCGTCTCGGATGCGCGCTCAGCCTCATCCAGCTTCGCCTTGGCTTCAGCGGTAACGCTGTCGAGTTCGCTCTTGGCTTCCGCGATCTCGGACTGCACCGACTGCTCAGCAGCGCGCAGCGTCGATTCCGCTTCAGCCTTTATGGACTCGACGTCCTTGCGCAGCTTCTCGATCTCGGTTTCGCGCATCGCTTCTTCGAACTGCGCGCGAAACTCGTTAGCCTGCTTCTTCAGCATGCCGGTGTAGCGACCGATCGTCCGCAGAAGTGCCGGAAGCTCCTTCGGTCCTACGACCAGAAGAGCCACGACACCGATGACGACTAGCTCACCCCAACCAATATCGAACATAACCGGGCCCGCGCCTTATCCCGCTGAACAACATCACATGGCTGTCCAGAATACGCCCGCCCAGCAGCGCCTCACCATAAGCGGGCTATCGGGCTGCTTCAGCTCGCCTTGCTTTCGGTCCCGGCACGATCAACCGGCTTGACCGGGGACTGCTCGATGACCTTGGGATCGTCTTCCGGCTTGGCGGCCGTCGCTTCGTCCTCCGACATCCCCTTCTTGAAGCTCTTGATGCCCTTGGCAACGTCGCCCATGATGTCGGAAATCTTGCCGCGGCCAAACAGCAGCACGACGATCAGCAGCAC
>JAEZBU010000154.1 GCA_023426855.1 Pseudomonadota bacterium
GGTGCGTCGGAACGGTCAACATCGCGGGATCGACCGAGGCGCTCGACGAGATAGGCTGGAGCGCGATGGCGATGGCATCCGTCTTTCTGTACCAGAAGCTGATTTCATTAAGACCTGCCGCCACTGCGCCCGTAGCCGACAAATCGCTCAGCCCACGCGAAATCGAGATCCTGTCGTGGATCACGGAAGGCAAATCGGACTGGCAGATCGGCCAAATCCTCTCGATCTCCGAGAAGACGGTGAATTACCACATCGAGAACGTGAAACGGAAATTCGGGGTCGCGACCCGGGTTCAGGCCGTTGTCGGTGCGATGCGCCAGGGGATGTTGCAGCAATGACGATGGCTTAATCAGGCTTGCGCCTGTCCACCACCGTATCGGTTGCATCCTTCGGGACGATGGCGCCGCGATGCTGGATGACAACTGCCGCCAGCCGATGCGCGCTGTCCACCGCTTCGACTTCGGTCGCCCCCGATCGCCGAGCGGCGATGTAGCCGGCGTTGAACGAGTCGCCGGCCGCCGTGGTATCGACCGGATCCAATACAGCCGGGCACGGCACCACCTGCTCCTTGCTGCCACTGGCCGCGTACGCGCCATCCGGCCCGCTTTTGACCACGACCTCAGGCACCCCAAGCCCGCGCATGCGGGCGGCCACCACGGCAGGTGTGGCGTCACCCCACAGCGCCTGCTCGTCCTCGAACGTCGGCAGCGCGACATCGGCCAGACGCCAGAAACGCTCGAAGGTGCGCTGTGCGCGGGCAACATCCCCGCCCCATCCGCGTGGTCGGTAATTACTGTCCATGGCGATCAGTGCGCCCGCTGCCTTGGCGCGCGACAGCGCCGCAGCAAACGTATCGAGCCCGCGCTCCGAATACAGCGATAGCGTTACGCCCGAGAAATAGATCAGCCCCGCTGCCGCCAGCTCGGTTGCGACGCGCGCGCTATGCTCACACTCGAACAGATCGCGCGCTGCCGCCCGGTCGCGCCAGTACCAGAAGGTGCGCTCGCCCTGGGCGGTTTCGATCAGATAGAGGCCGGGCATCCGGCCCCGCAGCGTCACCATCAGGTCGGTTGCGACAGCTTCACGCTCGGCCATCTCGGCAATGCCTGCACTATAGGGATCGTCGCCCAGCGCCGTCGCGTAGGCGACGCTGCATCCCGCCCGCGACAGATACACAGACGTATTGAAGGTGTCGCCGCCGTAGGACAGCCCGAACCGACCGTCGGGCCCGCGGGCGAGTTCCACCATGCACTCGCCGACCGAGACAACCCTTGTTGCATTCTTCCAGGCGCGCGTCATGTCACAGGCATCCACGATGCTTACCGACAATTGTCATGAAGCGTGGCTACCTTAAAGGCGCCGGAATGACCAGCTTGATCCGGAGGCGGAATTGCCCTAGCCGGACACCACGCTCCTGTGCTCGCGCGGTCGCTGGCCGGGGTGACGTGTCCGCAGGAGGGCTGCCTTGAACATCTGCATGATCGGTGCCGGCTACGTCGGGCTTGTTTCAGCCGCCTGTTTTTCGGAATTCGGCTGGTCCGTCACGTGCGTTGACAAGGATGCCGAGCGGGTCGCCAGTCTGCGCCGCGGCGAGGTGCCGATCTACGAACCCGGTCTCGACGATCTGCTCGCCCGCAACCTGGCCGCGCGCCGGCTGTCGTTCACCAACGAGTTGGGGCCTGCCGCCGCATCGGCGGACCTGATTTTCCTGGCAGTCGGCACCCCGATGCGTCGCGGCGATGGACATGCCGATCTCAGCTATGTCTACGCCGCTGTGGCGGAACTCGCGCCGCATCTGAGCGGGTTCACCGTCATCACCACCAAATCCACCGTCCCGGTCGGTACCAGCCGCGAGATTGCCCGCCGCCTGAAGCAGCTGCGGCCGGATGCCGAGTTCGCGGTCTGCTCCAACCCGGAGTTCCTGCGCGAAGGTTCCGCCATCCAGGATTTCACCCACCCCGATCGCGTGCTCGTCGGCTGCGAGGACGACCGCGCCCGCGTGATCATGGAGCGCCTGTACAAGCCGCTCGCCCTGCGCAACGCCCCGATCATGTTCGTGCGACCGGAGTCGGCAGAGCTGGCCAAGTACGCGGCCAACGCCTTCCTCGCCATGAAGATCAGCTTCATCAACGAGGTCGCCGACCTGTGTGAGGAGATCGGCGCCGACGTCCAAGAGGTGGCAAGCGCCATCGGCAAGGACGGGCGCATCGGAGATAAATTCCTTCACCCCGGCCCGGGCTATGGCGGCTCCTGTTTCCCCAAGGACGTGTCGGCGCTGATCCGCAGTGCCCGCGAAGCGCGTGCGCCGCTGTCGCTGATCGAACAGGTTCAGCGGGTCAACGATGAGCGCAAGATCAGCATGGCCAGCCGCATCGAGCGTATCGCCGGCGGCTCGGTGCGCGACAAGGTGGTGGCCGTGCTGGGTCTGACATTCAAACCCAACACCGACGACATGCGCGATGCCCCCAGCCTGGTACTGGTGCCCATGCTGCAGGAGCGCGGTGCGACGGTGCGCGGCTACGACCCGCAGGGCCGCAAGCATGGCGAAGGACTGCTGCCCGGCATCGTCTGGTGCGCGAACGCACTGGACGCGGCGGAAGGCGCCGACATCGCGGTGGTCGTGACCGAATGGAATGAGTTTCGCGCGCTCGATCTTGCCGCGCTGAAGCACGCCATGCGCGGCAACACGCTTGTCGATCTGCGCAATGTCTATCAGGCGCGCGAGGCGGAACTTGCCGGGTTCACGTACAGCAGCATCGGCCGCGCAGTCGATCCTTCCTAGAGTGCGACTTAGGGTTCTTCCGATTCAGATGGAAACGGAGACGTCAACCGAGCCACAGTTGTCATCCCGGTCCTTGTCACCGGGATCCATCCAACTGCACGTGTCGACGCCAGCCGAGAGATGGATCCCGGGCACAAGGCCCGGGATGACAACTGTGGCTCGGTTGACGTCTCCGTTTCCATCTCAATCGGAAGGACGCCTAATCCCACTGCGGCGCGAACGCGAGATTGACCACGCGGCCATCCGGGCGTGCTAGGCTCGACAGCTTGCTCATTTCGTCGTCGCTGAGCGCAAAGTCCGTGACCTGGAAGTTCTCCGCGATGCGCTTCGGATTGCCCGATTTCGGCACCGCAACGACGCCCGGTTGCTGGATGTGCCAGCGCAGCACGATCTGCGCCGGGGTGCGGCCATGCTTCTCAGCCAGTTCGCGCACAACCGATTCTTCAAGAACGCCGCCGACCGAGCCACGGCCCAGCGGGCAGTACGACACGAAGGCAACGCCATGGCGGCGGCACGCGGCCAGCACCTTCGACTGATCGAGATGCGGATGATATTCACACTGGTTCGTGACGATCGGCTCGTTGGTCAGCGCCACAGCTTCATCGAGCATCTTGCTCGGGAAATTCGAAACGCCGATGTGCTTGGCCAGCCCGCGCGCCTTGGCGTCGTTCAGCGCCTTGATGGAGTCCTTCAGCGGAATCGCCGGGTTCGGCCAGTGGATCAGCAGCAGGTCGACCTGATCGAGGCCCAGCTTCTTGAGGCTGGTCTCGGCCGACTGCTGCAGTGCGCCATCGCCGATATTTTCCCACCAGACCTTGGTCGTCACCCACAGCTTATCGCGGCTCAGGCCGCTTGCACGCAAGCCATCGCCAACGCTCGCCTCGTTGTCATACATGGCCGCCGTGTCGATATGGCGATATCCGGTCTCGATGGCGGTCGCGACGGCGCGCGCGCACTCTTCGTTCTTGAGCGGCCACGTGCCGTAACCGATTGCCGGAATCGATGCACCGCCGGCGGTGACATGCGGAATCGCACTCATTTGATGGTCCTTTGCAGACGTTGGAGAGATTGGACGAGATCGTCCTGAACTCGGCGGGCAATGTCAAACCCGGATTGCCGTACCCACGCAATGGTGGACGCAAAAAAAGGGGCACCCAGTAGGGTGCCCCGTAGACTGCAACCTGCGCACGGGGGGGGGGACGGCGCAGGTTACAGTAAAAACGCGCCAGATTTGATTCGGTTCCAATGTGACAGAAGCATCAAAACCTCATTCAAAATAATAGCTTAGATTGCATTCGGGGTAGCCCTGCGGGAGTTGTCCGCCCATTTTCCTGATACCCCTCACGCAAAAGGGCGATCGCCCGATACATCCAATTCCACTACCGGCCGGCTGCCGGCTCCTGAGCCTCTTTCTCGGCTGCCTCCTCGCCGCCCCGCCTTGGCGGTGGGCGACGCAATTTCGCAAATCCTTGCCGCTCCTCCGCTGTCATCGCGCCAGCCAGCGTGGTCATGAATGCAAACTGCCCGCGCCGCATGGCAACCTCAGCATCGAGCACCCGCTGGTGCGCCGCAGCATACTGATCCTTATCAAACTGATTTGCCTCGAACAGATCCGCCACCTCGCGGCGGGCACGCCAGACATCCCGGCGTAGCGGCTGAATCGCAGGACGTGCCTCGCGGATCACTGCACGCAGTTTTTCGGCGCGATCGGCCGGCAACGTATCGACGAAGCTATACAGGCGTCCCATCATCCCAGGACCACGGCCGTCGCCATGATGTAAATGCCAAGCGGCCGACGCGATGATGCCGATGGTCAGCAGGTTGAGCGCCAGCGAAATGACAAGCACGGCACGCATCCAACGCGGAGATCGCCGCTCGACAGAAACTGCCGGCTGGACAGGCTCACTCATAGCAGATCCTCATCGACACCATTCGTGCCGTCATCGAACAGGGCCAGACTGGTGTCTCCCGTATCGGCAATGCCAACGCTTTCCGCGATCGTTTCGACCGCCGACACCACCACCGGTGCAGTGCCGAGATAGATTCCCACGATCAGCGAGGCTGCCAGCGCCGAGGCCATGCGCCAGGCTCCACCGCTGCCAAACCGAGACCGTGCGACCGGGCGAGATTGACGCGCGGACGACAGATCGACGACGTTAGTCGTGGTGGCATGCTTGTGTTCAGCAGTCGCCAGACCGACGATGCGCGCGCTCAACGCGTCGAGCCTGCCGGCATCGACGGGTGGCGCAGCACTCTCCAGAACCTGATCCAGGGCCCGGGCTTCAGCCAGCAATTGACGCGCCAGCGGCTCCTCAGCCAACAAAGGATCAAAACGTCGGCGGGCAGCATCCGACCAGCGCTCGCGACGTGCACCGTACACATCGAGATGCAGCTCGAACGCAGTCAGCGCGTCTTGTAGCTCCGTCTGTTTCACCATGTGAGTGCCTCGCTCCGCCGCCGACTCATCACGCATCATCCGTGAGAAGCTGGCGCCAGTCCTCCTTCAGTGCCGCCTTGAGCGCTCGGCGCGCCCGACCCAGCAGCGATTCCACGGCTTCGTCCGAGACGCCCATGACCTGGCCTACCTCGGTTTGGCTTAAGCCCTCGTATTGAAACAGCGTCAGCGCCACGCGCTGGCGTTCGGGCAAAGCCTTCAATGCAGCGTCGACGCGCGCGGCCAGCTCCTGCTCGGCCAGTCCCTGAAGCTGATCCGCTTCCACGATTTCCTCGGGCACGCTGTCCGTCACATCCGTCCGCTGGGCGGCGCGGATGCGGTCGATACACAAATTCGATACGACGCGCCGTAACCAGGGGCGTGCTCCACCAGGGCCCAAGGTCAGTTCCGACGCCGATCGCCATAACCGCAGCAACGCTTCCTGCGCAGCGTCCTCGGCCTCCGCCTCGTCCCGCAGCATGCGCCGGGCGACCATCAGGAGCGCCGCCAGATGCCGCTGAACCAAGGCACGGAACGCGGCGGCATCGCCGCGTCCCGCTTGCACCAGTAGATCCGCGTCGGCGCACTCCGCGGATGACTGGGAACTGTCGTCCCCGCCTCCCGCATCCGTCCGTCGATCGCCTGCCTTTAGCGGCACTATCCCTCCTGGCGCGCTCGCTCATGATCGTCAGCCTTTAGCGCAGAACGCGTCCGCGCATGAAGGGCGGCAGATCATCTTCCGTGATCACGCCATCGCCGTTGATGTCACGGGCCGCGAAACGCTCCCGCGCCGGGCGCTCGAACTCGGCCCGCGTGATCTTGCCGTCGCCGTCCTGATCAAGACGCCGAACCATAGCATTAATACGGCGCGAGACACGGTGTTTGACCGCAGCTTCCATCTCGGCTGCCTCGAGCACGCCGTCGTCATTCAGGTCAAACCGTTCGAACACGCGCTCTGCGCGGCGCTCATGATGACGATGCCAACGCGGACCTCTGCCTTCCCGGCCGGGACCGCGCATTTCATCTTTGCCTTCCGCGCGCTCTTCCGACTTTTCACCGCCGCGTTCACCGCGCTTGGCCATGCGATGGCCGCGATGCCCGCCGGCTTTCGCGAACTCCTCGCGGGAGATCTTGCCGTCGCCATCCTTGTCAAATCGCTTCAGCATGACCTTGGCGTAATAATCCACGTTGAGCTTGTTCTCGGCCTCGAGCTCCTGTGCATCGATCACGCCGTCGTTGTTGGTATCGAGCCGCGCGAAAGCCGGCGCACGAACCTGCAGAGCTTCCTCGATGGTCACGGTGCCGTCGTTGTTGGCATCGAGCCGCTTCAACCATTGCGCACCGCCGCGACCACCAAAGCCGCCCATTTCACCCATCATGAAACCCATTCCGTGGGGGCCATGGTTTCCGTGCCGGCCGCGCTTGTCTCCAACGGCTGCGATTGCCGCGGCGCCACCGGCCACAACCATCACGCCAGCTATGATCACCATTGTCCGCTTTTTCATACGCTCAGTCTCCAAAGAGGCTTCAATCATCTCTCCCCAGTCCCTCAATGAACGGGTGAGCCCCTGGAATTCCGTCGCGGATTTTTGCGGTTTTAGACGACGAGCCGATCGAACAGCGCCGCGGTCTCCGCCAGCATCTGGCGCAGGTCGGCCTCGAGACGCTCGAAGTTCGGTGCATCGGCCACCCGGACCAGCAGGTTTTTCAGCCCTGGAGACGCCTGATCCGGCCGAAATGGCTCGTCCACACACAGCCGCACGATCTGATTGAGATCGTTAAGCATGCGGGCTGCCGGAAGCAGGACCGCACCGCCGCCATCGGGAATCAAGCCCTTGCTATCCAGCTTGTGCAGCGCCCGTATCGTATTCTGATCGAGAACGTCTGGATGCTCGGCGGCGTGAATGAGTTGCAGGTACTGGGCGATAAAATCGACATCGACCAGCCCGCCGCGGACCTGCTTGAGATCCCAGATGTCCTGCGTCCCCTTCTCAGCCGCGATGCGGCCGCGCATGTCGCGGACGTCGGCAGCGATCTTCGCGCGATCGCGCGGCCTGACGAGAACGTCGTTGATTGCCTGCTCGATCTTGGTCTTGAGCTCGGGCGGCCCCGAAACCACACGCGCACGCGTCAGGGCCATGTGTTCCCAAGTCCAGGCCGATGTCGCCTGATAATCGATGAAACTCGCGATCTGGGTCGCCACTGGCCCCTTCTGGCCCGACGGACGCAGGCGCATGTCGACCTCGTACAGATGACCTTCCGCCGTCGGCGCGGATAGCGCGCTGATCAGGCGTTGCGTTACGCGGGCGTAATACTGGCTGGGCGCCAGCGGCCGCGCGCCGTCGGACTGCAAGACATCCGCCGGGTAATCGTAGATGACGATGAGGTCGAGATCGGACGCAGCCGTCATATCGTGCGCGCCCAGGCGTCCCATGGCGACGACTGCCGAAGCCCCGCCTGGAATTCCCCCGTTCCCGCGCGTGAAGTCCTCTTCGACCACCTCATGCAGCGCCCGGACGAGATGTTCCGCCAACAGCGCATAACCGCTTCCCGCCTGCGAGGTGCTGATAATGCCCGACAAAATCCGCACACCGATCAGGAACGCTTGCTCATTTCCGACGACGCGCGCACGATCCAGTACATCCTGGAAGTCGTGCGTATCGGCGATTTCCTGTCGGATAATGCCGTCGAGTTCGTCAGGCGTCGGCAATGTCCCGATTACGCGCGGATCCAGCACAGCATCGAGCACGCGCCGCCGCCGGCTGAGAATGCGCGCCAGACGCGGCGCCGAACCCATGATGTCAGCAACGAGGCGCAACAACGTCGGATTGGCGCGCAAGAGCGAGAAGAGCTGCACGCCTGCTGGCAATTGAGCGAGAAAACGGTCGAAGCTGGCAAATGCCGAATCCGGATTGGCTGTCGCCGCAAGCGCCTCGATGAGAACCGCTTGAACTTCCGTCAGCCGTTCGCGCGCCTTGGCTGTGCGCACCGCCGCGTATCGGCCGTGATGCCATCCGCGCACCGTCGAGATCACCTGATGTGGCTGCGAATAGCCCATCCGCGACAGCGTTTCCAGCGTCTGCGGATCGTCTGCCTCGCCCGCGAAAACCATGTTGTCGCCGTCGCGAGTCAGCTCGGGCATATCCTCGAACAGCACCGCGTAATGGCGCTGGACCGTTTCGAGCTGGCTGACCAGTTCCGTCGCGAGCGCTGCCGTGGACGGATAACCTGCAAAATGTGCGAACGACTCCAGTGCTTCGGCGGCGCTCGGCAATTCGTGCGTCTGCTCGTCGGCGACCATCTGAAGGCGATGCTCGATGCCCCGCAGATAGACATAGCTGCGGGTCAGATCATCCCGCACCTCCGGCTTGATCCAGCCGCGTTCGGCAAGATGCCTCAACGCATCGCGCGTTGCGGGAATGCGCAGATCAGGCTGCCGCCCACCCGCGATGAGCTGCTGCGTTTGCACGAAAAACTCGATCTCGCGAATGCCACCACGACCGAGCTTGATATTGTGTCCGGCAACGCCGATCTCGGCAAATCCGCGATGGGCGTGGATCTGGCGCTTCATGGCGTGAATGTCGGCGATTGCCGCGAAATCGAGATATTTTCGCCAGATGAACGGCGCCAGCTCGGCCAGGAACGACTTGCCGGCGTCAATGTCCCCGGCAACCGCGCGCGCCTTGATCATCGCCGCGCGTTCCCAGTTCTGACCGAAGCTTTCGTAGTAGATCAGCGCAGCATCGGTCGACAGCGCCACCTGCGTCGCGCCCGGGTCGGGCCTAAGCCTGAGATCGGTACGGAAGACGTAGCCGTCTCCGGTGCGCTCCTGCATCAGCCGCACCAACTCACGGGTCATACGCACGAAGAAGGGTTGCGGCTCCACGCCCTCGCGTAACCGCAGGCGATCCTTCTCGTAGAAAACAATGAGATCGATGTCGCTGGAGTAGTTCAGTTCGTAGGCGCCGTACTTACCCATGCCGAGCACGATGTAGCCGGAACTGGCTTCCGGGCTTGCCTCGCCATCAGCAATCCAGTCGCCCTTCGCGACTGCCTGCCGGAACAGAAACCTCACCGCTGCCTGCACGGCGGCATCAGCCGCATCGGTGAGCGTATTCGTGACCTTGGCAAGCGGCCAGACACCACCGATGTCGGCCAGTGCGGTCAGCAGTGCAATTTCGTTCTTGAAGCGCCGCAGCGCTGCCATCACCTCAGCAGCCGACGCAGCCGCGTTCGCCTGCTCCGCAACCTCGGCCAGCAATCTGAGACATCCAGCCTCTGGAGATTCGGACAGAACCCGCGCCAGCCGTACCGGGTCACGTCGCGCCAATCCCACCAGATACGGCGACCCCGACAGCATGCCGGCAAGCAAACGGCGCACGGGCTCACTGCTGACCAGCGCATCGCCGGCCTCGACAGTCGCGAACCCGGCCTCAAGCTCGGCAAGCTGCTCGGCGATCACCGGATCATCGCGCTTCACGGGCGCGGTCGTCAGCCGAGCATAAAGCGGCGCGGATGCCTCTGGCTGTAGCGTCATGATCCGCCCTTTGCGTTCAAACAGTAGCAGCGGCCCGTTGGCAGAGGCCGCCTACATCGCGCCCCGCAGCGGCCAGGAAAGCACGATGCGCAGTCCCGGCCGGTTATCCTCAAGGCGCACGCAGCCTTTATGCAGTCTCGCCACCGCAGCGACAAGGCTGAGACCCAACCCGGTGCCCGGACGCGTGCGGCTTTCCTCAAGGCGCACGAAACGCTTCAACACGCGCTCGCGATCCTGCTCCGGGATACCGGCACCTCTGTCCGCAACCGCGATTTCAATGGCATCCCCGATGCGCCGCACCGAGACATCCACATCCGCAGCCTGTGCTGCAGCTCCGTCGCGCAGCACGGGCTCACCGTACTTCAAAGCGTTGTCGACCATGTTGGCGACGGCCTGCCCGATAAGCTGGCGATTGGCCTTCACCATCACCTCGCTGTCGGCCGAAACGTGTAAACCGCGATCCAGCTCTTCCGCGTGCGGCTCGTACAGCTCGACCACGTCGCGCACCAGGGCTGCCACATCGAAGGGCTCCAGCGTTTCATCCACCGCGCCGGCTTCCAGGCGGGCGATCAACAGCATCGCGTTGAAGGTCTTGATGATCTCGTCGGCTTCCTCGATCGTCCGTTCCAGGCTGGCATGATAGTCATCAGGCGTACGGGCTTCGCGCAGGGCCGCCTCGGCGCGATTGCGCAAACGCGTCAGCGGGGTTTTTAGATCGTGCGCCACGTTGTCGGAGACTTCGCGCAAGCCCGCCATCAGCAGCTCGATGCGATCCAGCATCGCATTGAGATGACGACTGAGATCATCGAGCTCATCGCCGCTGCCGGTGACCGCGATCCGTCGCGACAGATTGCCCGCCATGATGGATTCCGCCGTACCGGTGATGCCTGAGATCCGTTTCAGGATCAGCCGGCTCGCCAGGATGCCGCCGACCAAACCAACAAGGCCCAGCAAACCGAAACCCGCCAGGAACAGCGTGCGTACGCTCTCGATGAAACCGACCTGATCTTCGACATCGCGGGAGACCAGCAGCTTCTGCCCGCCGCCGAGCGTTACTGGCACACCGACGGCCATCCGCTCGTCGGCCTCTGTTCCCGCGCCCACCCCATAGCGGAACAGCCCTCCGGCACCGCGCACCAGTTCTGGCGGCCAGCGGTTGAGATTGCCCGCGATCTTGCGGCCGCTGGCATCGGTCAGAAAGTAGAGCTGCAAGTTGGACGCCTTGCTGCGATCCGCCACGGTCTTTGCAAGGGCTTCCGGCCCCTGCACCCGCGCCATGGTTTTGAGGATATCTGCCTCGCTGGCAAGCGTCTGCACGAGCTGCCGCGTCACCAGTTCATTGGTCTGCCAGACCAGCGCGGCTCCGATTGCCGCCGCCAAAGTCACAAACAACGCGACGTAAACGGCCATCAACCGGAAGGCCGTCGTGCGCGCCAGTCGCGACAACATCTCAGGGATTGCCGACACGGATCATGTACCCCGCGCCGCGGATCGTATGCAGCAAAGGCTCTCGGAAGTTCTTGTCGATCTTCGACCGCAACCGCGAGATGTGCACATCGATCACGTTGGTT
>JAEZBU010000168.1 GCA_023426855.1 Pseudomonadota bacterium
GGTCATCCAGAATGTACTGGCTGATCTTCTCGAGCCGGCACTCGGTGTAGCGCATGGCCGCCGGGGGATCGCCGTCGACCGAGCCGAAGTTGCCCTGGCCGTCGATCAGCGTGACGCCCATCGAGAAATCCTGCGCCATACGCACCAGCGCGTCATAGACCGCGCTATCGCCGTGCGGGTGGTATTTGCCGATCACGTCACCGACCACACGGGCCGACTTCTTGTACGGCTTGTTGTGCTCCAGGCCGAGCTCGTGCATGCCGAACAGAATGCGGCGATGCACCGGCTTCAGGCCGTCGCGCACGTCCGGCAAGGCGCGGCTCACGATGACGCTCATGGCGTAATCGAGATACGAGCGCTTCATCTCGTCGACGACGGAAATCGGGCGAATATCGCTCGGCTCGCCGGGGGGAACAGTCTTGTCGTCGTTGTCGGCCAAAGGGCACCTCAACACGCGAAAAACGCACGCTGTAATGGCGTGCGTTTTGAATGAATTCGATTGCTATGAAGTATAGCCAAGGGGCGCGAATTTCTCAATGTATTCGGGCTATTTGCGGGCTGAGTTGTCCCCAGTGCTGCAGCGCTCGATCGGGTGACAGACCCGCTTCCCGCGCATGGCGTTTTGTCTTCATTTACAATGTCTTGCGCACGCTGTTCAGTGGAGACCGAGACGGCTTGGCACGGCGGAGCTGGAGATCAGGCGCTCCCGGACCCGTGCGCGTCAGCAGGTCTCGGCACCAAGTCTGCTAAACGGGGCGAGAACACGCGCCTGGTTGCCGCAGGAGTGGCCGCAATCAATCGGCCAGCCTCCCCAAAAACGAAAGGACCGGCCCGCCTGAGGCGAACCGGTCCTAAACTCGACGATCCTGCCGCCGCGATCAGCCGCGCGTTTCGATCGGCGTATAATCGCGCTCCGTGGCGCCGATGTAGAGCTGGCGCGGGCGGCCGATCTTCTGCTCCGGATCCTCGATCATTTCCTTCCACTGCGCGATCCAGCCGACTGTACGGGCGACGGCGAACAGCACCGTGAACATGGAGGTTGGGAAGCCGAGTGCCTTCAGCGTAATGCCCGAGTAGAAATCGATGTTCGGGTACAGCTTCTTCTCGACGAAGTAGTCGTCTTCCAGAGCGATACGCTCCAGTTCCAGCGCCACCTTGAGCAGCGGATCGTTCTTCAGGCCGAGCGCGTCGAGAACCTCGTGCGTCGTCTTCTGCATGACGCGCGCGCGCGGATCGTAGTTCTTGTAAACGCGATGGCCGAAGCCCATCAGCCGGAAGCCCGAGGTCTTGTCCTTGGCCTTGGCGATGTACTCGGGGATGCGGTCGACCGAGCCGATCTCCTGCAGCATGTTGAGCGCGGCTTCGTTGGCGCCACCGTGCGCCGGGCCCCACAGGCAGGCGATGCCGGCCGCGATGCAGGCAAACGGGTTGGCACCCGACGAACCGGCAAGACGCACGGTCGAGGTCGATGCGTTCTGCTCGTGATCGGCATGCAGGATGAAAATGCGGTCAAGGGCGCGGGCCAGTACCGGATCGGCGACGTAGGGCTCGCACGGCACGGCGAAGCACATCTGCAGGAAGTTCGCCGTGTAGTCGAGGTCGTTGCGCGGATAGATGAACGGCTGGCCGATAGAATACTTGTAGGCCATGGCGGCGATGGTCGGCATCTTGGCGATCATGCGATGCGACGCGATCATGCGCTGCTGCGGATCGTTGATGTCGGTGGAGTCATGATAGAACGCCGACAGGGCGCCGACGGTGCCAACCATGATCGCCATCGGATGCGCATCGCGACGGAAGCCGGTAAAAAACCGGTTCATCTGCTCATGCACCATGGTGTGGCGCGTGATCGTGTCGTTGAACGTCGCAAGCTGCGACTTGGTCGGCAGGTTGCCGTGCAGCAGCAGATTGCAGACCTCTACGAAGCTGGACTGTTCGGCGAGTTGTTCGATCGGGTAGCCGCGATACAGCAGGATCCCCTTATCGCCATCGATGTAGGTGATGCGCGATGAACAATTCGCAGTCGACGTGAAGCCGGGGTCGTAGGTGAAGCAATCGGTTTCGCGGTAAAGGCGGCCGACATCGATGACATCCGGACCGATCGTGCCGGATCGCACTGGCAGACTCACCTGCTTGCCGTTTTGGTTAAGGGTGACGGCCTTGGTGGTGTCGGCCTTGCCCGACGCGCTGTCCTGCACGCTCATCGGCATTCCTTTCGATCATATTGGCTTCGGACCTGGCAGACTGGCAGGTCGTGTCGCTTGTGCGGTGCATTATAACCGTGGCGCCCTGCCTTATTACACATTCGTCCCTGCGACAAGACGGCCTGCAATCAAAAGTGACTGACAGAACAGGGTTCTTCCTTGTGTTCAAGCTGCCGTGAGCAGGGGCGAAGCCATAATTCCGCCGTTAACCCAAGACGTCAGGCGGTCTGCTCACGAATACGCGCCAGTGCCTCATCGCGGCCGAGCACAGCCATCACATCGAACACCGGCGGTGACACGGCACGGCCCGTCAGCGCCGCCCGCAGTGGCTGAGCGACACCGCCAAGCTTGTGCCCACCGGCTTCCGCGAATGCGCGCACCTCTGATTCGAGCGCGGCTGCGGTCCATTCGGCTGCTTCCAATCGCGGCAGCAGGCCTGCCAGCACCGCGCGCGCGTCCGATGTGAGAACCTTCTTCGCCTTCTCGTCGAGATCGAGCGGACGCACCGCAATCAGGAATCCGGCGCCATCGACCAGTTCCTTCAGCGTCTTGGCCCGCTGCTTCAAACCGGGCAGGGCCGCCATCAGCTTGTCCCATCCGGCGGCAGCGAACTGATCGAACAGCGCGCGACCGTTGTCCATCTCGGGCAGTGCGCGCTGAATGTGCTGCATCAGTTCGTCGTCAGGCGTCTGGCGAATGTAATGGCCGTTGAGATCCTCAAGCTTGGCGAAATCAAAGCGCGCCGCAGATTTGCCGATACCATCGAGTTCGAACCATTCGATCATCTTGTCGAGCGGGATGATCTCTTCGTTGCCATGGCTCCAGCCGAGCCGGACCAGATAGTTGCGCAGCGCGGCCGGCAGGTAACCCATGGCGCGATAGGCTTCGGCACCAAGCGCGCCATGCCGTTTCGACAGCTTGCCACCATCGGGACCATGGATCAGCGGGACATGCGCGAATTCCGGCACGTCCCAGCCGAGCCCGAGATAGATCTGCGTCTGACGCGCGGCGTTGGTGAGATGATCGACACCACGAATGACATGCGTGACGCCCATGTCGTGGTCATCGACGACGACAGCGAGATTATAGGTCGGCGTCCCGTCGCTGCGCAGGATGATCAGATCGTCCAGGTTTTCATTCTGGAACACAACCCGCCCCTGGACACGATCTTCAATTACCGTCTCGCCGGAACGCGGCGTTTTCAGTCGGATCGCGGGCTTCACGCCGGCGGGCGCTTCCGACGGATCGCGGTCGCGCCACATGCCGTTGTAAACCGGCGGTTTGCCCTGAGCTTCGGCCTCCGCGCGCATCGCCTCCAGTTCGGTTGGCGTGCAATAGCAGCGATAGGCATTGCCGCGGCGCAGCAGTTCTTCCACTGCGGCCTGGTGCGAGCCGACGCGGCTGGTCTGCAAAACAGGTTCGCCGTCCCACTCCAGCCCCAGCCAGCTCAACCCATCGAGAATGGCGTCGATCGCTTCCTTGGTGGAGCGTTCGCGATCGGTATCCTCGATGCGCAGCAGGAATGTGCCGCCGGCATGCTTCGCATACAGCCAGTTGAAGAGTGCCGTGCGCGCGCCGCCGATGTGCAGAAACCCTGTGGGTGACGGCGCAAACCGCGTGACGACTTTCGATCCAGTGTTCGCCGTGCCAGTGCTCATGGTCTTGCGTTTATCTCAGGCCTGTCGATGATGATG
>JAEZBU010000228.1 GCA_023426855.1 Pseudomonadota bacterium
GGCAAGCCCTGATGGCCGCCGGCATCGTTCCCCACTTCGCCAATGACAAGGGCGTCGAGAAGATCTTCATTGGCGTCAAGGAATTCAACTGCATGGGCGCGCGTCCGCCCTTCGACCACCCGCACGTTTATCTCGACATGGGCGCTGATCACCAGGTGCTGTGTCCCTATTGCTCGACATTGTACGTCTATGACCCGCGCCTGAAGGCCGCCGAGAGCGACCCGCCGGGCTGCCTCGTCACGGCCGCCGCGGTCATCTGAGGAGCGCCCAGGCTTGCCAGACGACCGCCCGATCCTGATCGCCGGCGGCGGGATCGGCGGATTGACCCTCGCCATCGCCCTGGCCGCCCAAGGCATTCCCTGCCGGATCATTGAACAGCAACAAGAGGTCTCCGAAGCGGGCGCTGGCATTCAGCTCGGCCCGAATGCGGTCGGCGTGTTGCGGCGTCTCGCAGTTGCAGAAGCCCTCGAACCCTCGGCCGGCAAGCCTGATTTGCTGCGCGTCCATTCGGGTGCCAGCGGCACGGTCCTCACCGAACTTCCCTTCGGTGCTTGGTTGGCAGAACGGCACGGCGCGCCTTACTGGGTTGCACATCGCGCCGATCTGCATCGCGCGCTGCTCGATACGGCGCGGGCCTGCTCTTCTGTCTCGATCCATACCGGAAACGATGTCGCCGCGTTCGAGGCAACAGCCGACGGCGTTCACATCACCACGGCGCAAGGCGCACAGTTCGACGGCCCGATGCTCGTCGGCGCGGACGGCTTGTGGTCGACGATACGGCGCACGATCTGGCCAAACGCTACGCTCACCTATTCGGGCCGCACGGCCGCCCGCGCCGTCATCCCGCGGGACGCCGCCCCTGCCCGTTTCCGGGACAATGTCACCGGCATCTGGCTCGCCCCCAGCGCGCACATCGTCCACTATCCGGTCAGCGGTGGCCGCGACGTCGCCCTGGCAGTCCTCGCCGAAGAGGACTGGCCCGGTGAAGGCTGGGGCCTGCCGGTTGATCGCGATCCTCTACTGGCGCGTCTGTACCGCTTCTCGCCCGCCCTGCGCGAACTCTTGGCGCGCGCCACAGATTGGCGGCGCTGGCCCCTGTACGACCCGACACCTCTGCCGCGCTGGTCGCAGGGATGCGTGACGCTGCTCGGTGATGCCGCGCATCCCGTTTTGCCGTTTCTGGCACAAGGCGGTGCGCTGGCGATCGAGGATGCCGAGACGCTGGCCCGAGCCATCGCACAGTGGCGCGACGATCCAGCCGAAGCCTGCCGCCGTTACGAAGCCGCGCGCCGGCCACGCGCAATCAAAGTACAGCAGACCTCACGCAGCAATGGCCTAATCTATCATATGAGGGCACCCGCCGCGCTGGCGCGAGACCTGACGCTGCGGCTGCTGCCGCCGCAGCGGCTGATGGCCAAATATGACTGGGTTTACGGCTGGAAACCCGAGTCGTTTTAGAAGTCTCGCCTGTCGCGCGATACGCACAGCAAGCCGACCAGAACAGATTGTGCGCTGACGTTGCATCCGTATACTCCCCAACGGGTGGTGGAACAGCTTTTGATATTGGGGGGATCATGCGCCACGCTATCTGGACACTTGTGTTTTGCTTGGGCCTGCTCATTCAGGCAACGACCGACCTCAGCGCGCAGGACCGCCGCGTGGCGCTGGTGATCGGCAATGCGGCCTACCTCAACGCCCCGCCGCTGGAAAATCCCCGCAATGACGCCGAGGATATCGCAGCCGCTCTAGAGTCGGTCGGATTTGAGGTCATCAAGGGGTTTGATCTCGATCGCGGCGGCATGGATCGGACGCTGCGTGATTTTGCCAGAGCACTCCCCGGCGCCAGTGTCGGCCTGTTCTTCTATGCCGGTCACGGCCTGCAGGTATCCGGCCACAACTACATGATGCCGATCGATGCAGAACTCTCAACAGCGGGCGCGCTCGATTTCGAAATGGTCCGCATGGATCTCGTGCAGCGCGTGATGGAACGCGAAACTGTCAGCAACGTCATCTTCATCGATGCCTGCCGCAACAATCCGTTGGCGCGCAATCTGGCGCGCGCACTGGGCACACGATCCATCGAAGTCGGTCGCGGATTGGCATCCGTCGAATCCGGGCGCGGTACCCTGATCAGCTTCTCGACACAGCCGGGCAACGTCGCGCTTGACGGCACCGGGCGAAATTCACCGTTTGCGAAAGCGCTGCTGAAGCACATGCATGCTCCGGGCGAAGACCTGTCGGGCATCCTCATTCGCGTCCGCAACGACGTGATGACTGAAACAGCCGGAAAGCAGGTGCCCTGGGAGCACTCGGCGTTGACGTCACGGATCTTCTTTTCGGGAGGGCCTCGGAAAGCTGAGCCTCAGATTGCCAAGGTGACACCTCCGCCTACGACAATCGGGCGCCAACCGCCACAAACCAGCGCGCCGGAGCCGGCGGCTGTCAGGGCCGCCCCGTTTGATGGTCGTTGGCGTCTGGTTCGCCGCTCACCGAATTGCGCAAAGAAAGTGCAAAAATTTGAAACCGGAATCCGCAACGGCAAACTGATTACGCGGCGGGGTGAAGGGTCTGTCAGCTCGACTGGCAAATTCGTCTATAGCGGCCAAGCCGACGTACCCGGAGAGTTTACCTACACCGGTCAACTGAACGCCAACGAAGGCAAGGGCGACTATGTGTTTTTCAATTCCCTGAAAAACTTCAAATGCGTGGGGACATTCACCATGACACGCCTCGGCGACTGATTTCCCATATTCCGGGGTGATCCGGTTCAACGTGCGGGGCGCGCATGCAGTCAGTCGCGGACAGCGCAGGGAAACGGCGATTGCGACCCGTTATTCATGACGGGCATTGATCTAAATCAGACAACGATACGCGCATCTGCGGCAGAAAGGAGCCAGTCGGGTCACTGCAAACGCGCTTTGGGGTGACTAGGCCGCATATCAGAACGGAGAACTCGACATGCCGCGCGTAACACGGAAGCAGGCCGATCAACATCGCTCGGACATCCTTGCCGCTGCCTCCGTGCTGTTTCGTGAACACGGCGTCGATGGCGTCAGTCTACCGCGCGTGATGGCACAAGCCGGGCTGACCCATGGCGCGTTTTACGGCCATTTCTCTTCCAAGGAAGCACTGGCCGCGGAAGCATGCACGCTCGCCTTCGATCAGAGCGGTCAACGTTGGCATGATCGCCTCGCTCGGCATGGATCGGACAAATCCGCAAGGCGCCGCGACTTCGTCACGCGCTACGCGAGCCGGCAGCATCGCGACGCGGCCGGAACCGGATGCCCCGCTGCCGCGCTTGCCACTGACATGGTACATAGCCATTTCAGCGGTCCCGTGCGCGCGAGCTTTGCAGCCGGACTTTCTCGGCTGGTCGACCGCCTGAGTGAATTCATGTCCGTGCGCAAACAAAGGTCGCAACGCGAAGAAGCGCTATCGACCCTGGCCACACTCGTTGGCGCAGTGGTGCTGGCCCGAGCCACGAAAGGTCACGCCATTTCCGACGAGGTGCTCAAATCGGTCCAGAAGACCCTGGTCCCATAACCGACATCATCAGTCGTCGTATTATTGCATGATGGCCGTCATCTGCGGGCGCGCGTTCGACTACTCGGCCGCTGTCCAGTCAATCCAATGCAGCACTCACACTGTAGGCATCACGCGACAACCACGCAGGATGAGGCGGCCAAGTGGAACGAAGGGGCATAGTTGCATGTGGACTTGGGCGCAAAATGCGGTCGTTTCGCTCAACGCGTTCTCGGGCGCAGCCTGGGCGAAGTCTCGCTCTGTTCATGTCGCGTTTCCACTCCATCCCACTGCTTACGCACCTTGCGCCCACCGTGCAAACGCACTACAAGACCGCCTGCTGCAATGGGGCGTAGCCAAGTGGTAAGGCAGCGGATTTTGATTCCGCCATTCCCAGGTTCGAGTCCTGGCGCCCCAGCCATAACAATCAACACATTGAAATCACACCCACATTCCGAATTCTGCGTCGCCCAGGGCATTGCCATCTGCGGCTCTGACCATCGCCCTCAAAAGATGCCGAGAACTGGTATAAGCAGTTCCGAGCACCACCCGCCAGCCGGGCGTAGAACGCCACATCGAACCGCGGCTGCGCCGTCTTCCAAAACGTCTCCCGCCTAGCCGCAAAATCGCGCTTCGTGAGCTGCGACATTCACACCATGCAAACAGCCCCCGCCGCGACGACGAGGGTTGGATCTGCGCACTGTCATTGGGATCGCAAGCCGCGTCGGATCGGCGCGACGGTCAGAATGCACCGAACAGCGCGAGCAGAATGATGACGCTGAGCGGTACGCCCAGGAACCACAGAACGATTGGCATTTGGTCCTCCATCTGATTTCCTGACTAACCCCTCGCCAGGTCGATCGGTTCCCACGTTCCGTTTGTTCACAGCGCATATCGCGCGGCGCGTTCGCTCGTAACGCCGCTGCAGTCGGTCAGGAAAACGCTCTGTCGGCAGCACATCCGACCATGCGCAGGCCACCTCACCGCTGCCTGGAATCGATGTCGTAAAGCCTCAATGACCCGTCGATGATCGGAGGCATGACCGCGCCCGCAAGTCACGCACCGAGGTCGGACGCGAGGCGATCGATCTTTACCTTCAGTTCCGGCCCGCGTTCCTCTTCCGAGAGTACGCCCGCAAATACGTCTTCGCCCGCGCGCCATCGGCGTTCGGCGTTTTCCGTGCAGAGGACTGCGAGCACCGCCGCCGAAAGCTCGTATACGCGCGTCGGCTGGCGACGGCTCTTGAGGGCAGCCATCAAAGAAACCTGCGCATTGGATGCGTGCGCGATGCGCTTTTGCGGAACCAGGATATCACCCTCCTGCCCCTCGAACTCCTCAATGCATGGAGCCAGTGCGAACGAGGTGACGCGGCGGCACGCCAGCGGACGACCCTCATAGGCCGAGCAGGCATTGTCGATGAGAAATGCGCAGGGCAGCTTTTTGCCGAAACGCTGGCCTGGATTCAAATTGGCGGTCGCCGACGCACGCAACTTGAATGCCGCGAGCTTGTCCGGGCTCATTTTGATTTGGCCGGCGATGCGAAACACTTCAGGCGCCGTTGCCATGACGGTGGCATAGCAGCAATAAGCGCATCCCTTGCCGCAGGCGATCGTCTCCCGTGCCGTGTCCGCGCGGACGGACGCCTCGTATGATTTGTGCGCCAGCGCGGCGCTTTCAGCGGATGGGTTGGGCGCGCCATCATCGCCTAGCGCGCGCGATAGGACGAAGGTCAGACCGGCCAAACCGGTGAGCTGTGCGCTGCGTGGCACACCGCGCCGCACCGCAGCTTCGCCAGCTTTTGCCAAAGCGCGATCACGTTGCCTGCGCTGCTGCCGGGTTTCAGTCATGGTGCTGGTGAGCGATGTTGACGCCCTGCATACCAAGGTCTGCGCGCACCATCAGAATATCATCGCCACGATGATCCAGATCATGACTGGCAACATGAACAAACCGATGTGCCAGAGAAACATATTCGCGTTCACCTTCTGCAATGCCGGGGGCGAGTTTAGCAGCCCGCCGCGGCCAACCCAAATGGCTCACCTACTCGCGCAACGGCGCGGCGTTCAAACTTGAAGATAGCGCTGCACAACAGTGCTGTCGGCTGCAAGATCCTGCGATGTCCCGCTCCAGACGGTGCAGCCTTTCTCGATCACAACATGCCGATCCGCGATGCGCGTCATCGCCTTCAAGTGCTTGTCGACCAGCAGGATCGCCTGGCCTTCAGCCTTGAGTCGGGCGAGGCAGTCCCACACCTCAGCGCGGATCAGCGGCGCCAGCCCCTCCGTTGCTTCATCCAGAATCAACAGCTTTGGGTTGGTCATCAGCGCGCGACCGATCGCCAGCATCTGCTGCTCGCCACCCGACAGCTGATTGCCCATGTGGCTGCGGCGCTCGGCGAGGCGCGGAAAAAACGCGAAAATGCTTTCGAGCGTCCAGCGCGGCGCGCCAAACCGTGCGGCCGACGTCGCGATCAGGTTTTCCTCCACCGTCAGCGTCGGAAACACCTGCCGGCCTTCCGGCACAAGGCCGAGACCTAACTGTGCAACCCGATAGGACGGCATGCCGATCAGAGACACGCCCTCGAATGTCGCCTCGCCGCCACGGGCCGGCAGCAGCCCCATCAGCGTCTTGATCGTCGTCGTCTTGCCCATGCCGTTGCGGCCGAGCAGCGTGACAATCTCTCCTCCGCCGACGGCGAAGGAGATGTCGAACAGCACCTGGGTGGCGCCGTAGCCTGCTTGCAGATGTGTGACGGTCAGCATGGCGTCACTCCATCTCGTCGCCGAGATAAGCCTCGACCACCAGCGGATTGGCTCGCACCTCTTCCGGCGTGCCGCTGGCGAGGATCTTGCCGTAAATCAGCACGGAGATGCGGTCGGCCAAGGCGAACACCGCAGCCATATCGTGCTCGACCAGCAGGATCGGATACCGCCCTTTCAGCCGGCGTAGAACCTCGACGAGACGCTCGCTCTCCTCATGACCCGTTCCCGCCATGGGCTCGTCCAGCAGCATCAGCTTCGGCGCCGTCGCGAGCGAAATGGCCAGTTCCAGCGC
>JAEZBU010000246.1 GCA_023426855.1 Pseudomonadota bacterium
CCGTAACACTGCCATCGGTCTTATCGCCCTGTTTGCAAGCGCAACGACCGCCGTCGCACAACAGCAGGTGCCGATCGAAGTCGGCGTTCGCCCGCTCTACCTGATCGACAAAATGAAAGACGGCCCGTTGAAGCAGAAGCTTCAGGCTTGTGCTGGCCAGCCGGTCAAGCGGACCCTGTTCTCGATCGGGCATCGCGGCGCGCCCTTGCAATTTCCTGAGCACACGGTGGAATCGAACCTTGCTGCCGCATGGCAGGGTGCGGGCATTCTGGAATGCGACGTCGCCTTTACCGCCGACAAGGAACTCGTCTGCCGCCATGCGCAGAACGATCTGCATACGACGACGAATATCGTCACGACTGCACTCGCCGCGAAATGCAGCAAGCCCTTCACGCCTGCTTCGGGTGACACGCCAGCGTCAGCGGAATGCCGCACGTCGGACCTCACATTGGCGGAGTTCCGTACCCTGACGCCGAAGATGGACGCCTTCAACAAAACCGCGACCACGCCCGCGGCCTATCTCTCTGGAACTTCTCCCTGGCGCACCGACCTTTACTCGATCCAGCCCGCGCGTCTGATGACGCACAAGGAATCGATCGCGCTGTTTCGCTCGCTCGGCGCCAAGTTTACGCCGGAGCTGAAGACGCCGGTGGTCCAGATGCCCTTCGACGGCTTCTCGCGCGAGGACTACGCCCAGAAGCTGATCAACGAATACAAGGAAGCCGGCGTGCCGGCCTCCGATGTTTTCGCACAGAGCTTCGACATCGCCGACGTGCGCTACTGGATCAAGGCCGAACCGGCGTTTGGCGCCCAGGCTGTCTATCTGGTCGATGATAGCAGCGTTCCCGGCTTCAACGGCATGGACCCCAAAACCTGGGGCTGGCAGCCGAAGGCGCTGAAGGCCGAAGGCATCAACTACGTCGCACCGGCGATCCCCTTCCTGCTGACCGTGGACGACAAGGGCAAAGTCGTCCCTTCGGCGCTGGCGATCGCCTTGAAGGAGGCCGACATCAAGATCATCGCCTGGTCCTTTGAACGTTCGGGCCCGCTGACGGACGGTGGCGGCTGGTATTTCAACAGCATCTCCAAAGCGATCACCGGCGGCGGCGACTATTACGAAGTGCTTGACGTACTGGCCCAGCAGGTCGGTGTGGTTGGCGTCTTCAGCGACTGGCCGGCCTCGGTCAGCTACTACGCGAGCTGCATGAATCTGAAATAAGCGGCCAGGAACAGGCCCAGCCTTGGCTCATGTGCCAAGGCTGGGCCGCTGAAGCCAGATATTGGCTTGTACGGCCGGATGAACTCCTCCGGCCACCTGACTTCAAAGCGGTTTTATCGGCCGAACATGCAGTATGACCACTCGGGCTTTCCCGGCCGGGATGACGCGTCGGCGTTTGCAGGGCGTCTTCTCCGCAGTTAGGATGCGTCCGGGCACCGTCCCGCTGATGCAACCCGGGAACATGTCGCATTCCACGCACCGTCGTGTGATGTGCCGATCGTCTCCCTGCCTGAGGTGTAGCGATGGACGGTACTCGTCACGGCATCCGCTTCGGTCGGATCGCTGCCATGCTGCCTGTGAAAGACATCAACAAAGCCCACGACTTTTACGTCGGCGTGCTGGGGTTCCGCAAAACTTTCCAGAACGGCGATCCGGTCGGCTTCATGATCCTGATGCAGGGGCAGGCCGAACTGCACTTGACCTTGCAGCCCAATCACAAGGCGGCGCCATTCAACGTCGCGCATATGATGGTCGATAATGTCGATGCGTTGCACGAAGTCTGTCAGCGTCATGGCCTGCGCATCATCAAGGGGCTGAAGGACAAGGACTATGGCCTGCGGGCCTTCGTCTTCGAAGACCCGGACGGCAACCGCATCGACGTCGGCCAGCCGATCTAGGGGAAGTGGCGAGAGGGGCGTTCACAGCCACATCGTTCTGCCCCTCCGCAAAACCGTCATTCTCGCGGAGGCGGGAATCCAGCATCGCGCGTCGATCACCTTTGGAATCCCACCTGGATGCCCGTCTGCACGGGCATGACGGGCTAAACCTGTCGAGAGCCGTCGTCATCCGGTCGAAGCGGCGGCGGGCGGGTCCGTCATCACGTTCGGCGACGCCCCAGCTTGAGCGTTGGCATGAGCTGACAGTAACCTGTCTGTCACAGGGACACTCCAGCCCCTATATGCGCTATGCTTGTGCGCTGCGGTGCGATTGTCGCTCCCTCTGCCTTCAGCTACACCCTCTGCCTATATTCGGGTTCCAGTGTCCCAGGATCGCATGTCTCACGATCGCAAGTTCATTTCCGTGCGCGGTGCGCGCGAGCACAATCTCAAGGGCGTCGATCTCGACCTGCCGCGCGATGCGCTGATCGTGCTGACCGGCCTGTCCGGCTCGGGCAAGTCGTCGCTGGCCTTCGATACCATCTACGCCGAGGGACAGCGCCGCTACGTGGAGAGCCTGTCGGCCTACGCACGCCAGTTCCTGGAGATGATGCAGAAGCCCGATGTCGATCACATCGAGGGCCTGTCGCCGGCCATCTCCATCGAGCAGAAAACCACGTCCAAGAACCCGCGCTCGACTGTTGGCACCGTCACCGAGATCTACGACTACCTGCGTCTGCTGTTCGCGCGGGTCGGCGTGCCGTATTCGCCGGCCACCGGCCTGCCGATCGAAAGCCAGACCGTCTCACAGATGGTCGACAAGGTGCTGGCGCTGGGTGACGGTGCACGCCTCTACCTGATGGCGCCCATCTCGCGTGGCCGCAAGGGCGAGTTCCGCAAGGAGCTGGCGGAGCTGCAGAAGAAGGGTTTCCAGCGGGTCAAGATCGACGGCCAGTTCTACGAGATCCCGGACGCGCCCAAGCTCGACAAGAAATACAAGCACGACATCGACGTGGTGGTGGATCGCCTCGTCGTGCGTAAGGACATCGCCGCGCGCCTCGCCGACAGCTTCGAGACCGCGCTCGGCATCGGCGATGGAATCGCGGTGATCGAGTTCGCGGACAAGCCGCTGGTGGCAACGCCCACGCCGCGCGGCAAGGGCAAGAAGGCGGCTGCTGAAGACGGAGAAGAAAGCTCTGGCGGCATCCTTAAAAACAAGAACGAGACTCACGAACGCCTGATCCTGTCGGCGCGGTTCGCGTGCCCCGTGTCGGGCTTCACCATCGAGGAAATCGAGCCGCGGCTGTTCTCGTTCAACGCACCCGCCGGCGCCTGCCCGAAGTGCGACGGCCTTGGCACGGAGCTTAAGTTCGAGGCCGACCTCGTCGTGCCCGACCGCGCGCTGTCGCTGGCCGACGGCGCGGTCTATCCGTGGGCGCGCACCGGCAACACCTCGCCCTACTACGAGCAAACGCTGAACGCCATCGCGCAGCACTACAAGGTCCGTATGTCCACCCCGTGGGAGGATCTGCCGCCCAAGGTGCAGGACGTCATCCTGTTCGGCTCCAACGGCGAAGAGATCGACTTCAATTACGAGGACGGCCTGCGCCAGTATCGCACCACGAAGCCGTTCGAGGGTGTCATCACCAACATCGAGCGGCGCTGGCGCGAGACCGACAGCGAATGGGTGCGCGACGAGCTTTCGCGCTACCAGGGCAGCCACCCGTGCGCCGCCTGCAACGGCTATCGCCTCAAGCCGCAGGCACTCGCGGTGAAGATCGGCGGCTGCCACATCGGCGAGGTCGGCGACCTATCCATCAAGGCCGCGCATCAATGGTTCGCCGAGATCCCGAACACGTTCACCAAGCAGCAGTCGGAAATCGCCACCCGCATCCTTAAGGAAATCCGCGAGCGGCTTCAGTTCCTCAATGACGTCGGCCTGGAATACCTGACGCTGTCGCGCTCCTCCGGCACGCTGTCCGGCGGCGAGAGCCAGCGCATCCGTCTCGCGTCTCAGATCGGCTCCGGCCTCACCGGCGTGCTGTACGTTCTGGACGAGCCGTCGATCGGCCTGCACCAGCGCGACAACGACCGCCTGCTCGACACGCTGAAGCACCTGCGCGATCTCGGCAACACGGTGATCGTCGTCGAGCACGACGAGGACGCCATCCTCACTGCCGATTACGTGGTCGACATCGGCCCCGGCGCCGGCATCCATGGCGGCCAGATCGTCGCCCAAGGCACGCCCGCCGAGATCATGGCCAACCCAGCCTCGATCACCGGCCAGTACCTGACCGGCGTGCGCCAGATCCCGGTGCCGAAGAACCGCCGCCAGCGCGACAAGAACCGCACCCTCAAGGTGGTCGGCGCCCGCGCCAACAATCTGAAGAACATCACCGGGGAGATCCCGCTCGGCCTTCTCACCTGCGTCACCGGCGTTTCCGGTGGCGGCAAGTCGACGTTCCTGATCGACACCGTTTACAAGGCCGTCGCGCGCAAGCTCAACAACGCCCGCGAGCACCCCGGCGCGCACGACCACATCGAGGGCCTGCAGCATCTCGACAAGGTCATCGACATCGACCAGTCGCCGATCGGCCGCACGCCGCGCTCGAACCCAGCCACCTACACCGGTGCCTTCACGCCGATCCGCGAGTGGTTCGCCGGCCTGCCCGAGGCCAAGGCGCGCGGCTACGCGCCGGGCCGCTTTTCGTTCAACGTCAAGGGTGGCCGGTGCGAAGCCTGCCAGGGCGACGGCGTCATCTAGATCGAGATGCACTTCCTGCCCGACGTCTACGTCACGTGCGACCAGTGCAAGGGCAAGCGCTACAATCGCGAGACGCTGGAGGTGACGTTCCGCGACAAGTCCATCGCCGACGTGCTCGACATGACGGTGGAGGAGGGGGCCGAGTTCTTCAAGGCGGTGCCGTCGATCCGCGACTGGTTCGCCGGACTGCCGGAGGCGAAGGCCCGCGGCTACGGCCCCGGACGCTTTTCCTTCAACGTGAAGGGCGGGCGCTGCGAGGCGTGCCAGGGCGACGGCGTCATCAAGATCGAGATGCACTTCCTGCCAGACGTCTACGTCACCTGCGACGTCTGCCACGGCAAACGCTACAATCGCGAGACGCTCGACGTCACCTTCAAGGGCAAGTCGATTGCCGACGTGCTCGACATGACGGTCGAGGAGGGCAAGGAGTTCTTCAAGGCCGTGCCGGGCATCCGCGACAAGCTGGAGACGCTGGAGCGGGTGGGCCTCGGCTACATCCATAT
>JAEZBU010000266.1 GCA_023426855.1 Pseudomonadota bacterium
ATCGCTACGTGATGATGGGGCTGTGGGGTATGGAATCCGCGTTCGGTGACGTGGTGACCAATCCCAAGCACATGCGCCCGATCATTCCCGCGCTTGCCGCGCTGGCCTGGGGCGAGCCGCGACGGCGTGCTTACTGGGAAAAGGAACTGGTCAACGCGTTGCGCATCGTCGAGCGCGGCTGGGCGCGGCCTGAAGAGATGATCGGATCGTGGGCCGGCGCGATGGGGCATTCGCAGTGGATGCCCGAGGTCTGGCTCAACATGGGTGTCGATTTCAATCGCGACGGCCGCATCTCGCCGTTCGGGCCGCCGGATGATGCGCTGGCTGGCACCGCGCGCTTCCTGGTCGCGCGCGGCAAGTATCGTCGTGGCGAGGATTGGGGTTACGAGGTCCGCTTGCCGTCTGGCATGACCGCGCAAGGCAATACGCGACGCGCCATCGCAGCCTGGGCCGAGCGCGGGGTGATGCGTGCCAACGGTCAGCCATTCCCGAGCGCGAAGGTCGAAGCGCGGCTATGGCAGCCGGTGGCCAAAGGTCCGGTGTTCCTGCTGACGCGCAATTTCGATGCGGTCCGCTCCTACAACCCGGCCAATACCTACGCGCTGGCGATTGTGCATCTGGGCGATCGCATTCGCGGTGATGGGCCGTTCGTTCAGCAGTTCCCTGGAGGGGAACGCATTCCAACGCTCGCCGAAATCCAGGAGATGCAGCGCAGGCTCACCGCTGCCGGTTTCAATACGGGTGGCACCGATGGTCGCGTCGGCCAGGATACCATGCGCGCGATCCGGGATTTTCAGCGCAAGGTTGGGCTGACGCCTGCCGATGGCTATGCGGGCCTGAAGGTTCTCGCGCGCCTGCGGCAGGGCGGTTGAACCGCCGAGGTCGCTCGCCCTCAATACTGGCTGAAAACCTCAATTCTCCCATCGCGGCGTATCAGTAGAACTTGATACGGCTCGCGCTCGTTGCCCGATTCCATCCCTGGTGAACCGATCGGCATTCCCGGAACTGCCAGCCCGATGGCATCTGGTCGTTCTTTCAAAAGGCGGCGGATGTCGGCGGCGGGAACATGCCCCTCGATGATGTAGCCATCGATGCGAGCGGTGTGGCACGACTGCAGCTTCGTAGGAATGCCGGCGTCGGTTTTATACTGGGTCAGATCCTTGGCTTCGAGATCCTTGCCCTTCGGTGAAAAGCCGGCGCGCCCGACGTGCCGCATCCACAGCGTACAGCAGCCGCAAGACGGCGTTTTGAAGACTTCCATCACTTGCGCGCGGGCAGGAGAGGAGGGCGCCGTCATCATCATGAGCGCCACGACCATTGATGCGAAAAGGTGAGGGAGTGCGCCTCTTGTCATCTGTAAATCCCCCATTTGCATGCTCGGCCTACCTGAAACCGCTCAACGCCCCGGGGTCAAGGTGCTGGCGCAGATTTGATCCGGCGGCGGTACCAGATTGCCATGATCTCCATGGCGACCGTTGCGATCAGGCCTGCGACGAGCATGACTGTTTCGGCTGCACCATACCCCCACAGGTCGACGACAACTGCGAACACGGCCGGCGCGATGGCGTTCAATATCAGGTACGGCGTCGCCAATATGCCGAGGATGGCGCCGTAGCCTTTCGAGCCGAACAGCGCCAGCGGTGCCGCGCCGCGGACGATCGTGACGAGGCCGTTGGCGATGCCGAAGAAGACGATGAACAGGAAGGCGGCGGTGAAATTGGCGCCGCCCAGCAGCAGTATGGCGAACCCGAGCGGAATTCCGCCGACGGATATGCGACCAAGGTCTACTGCGTGCAGACGGCGGCCGAACAGGATTTCCGCCAGCCGCCCGCCAACCTGTGCCACGCCTTTGAGCGATGCCAACGTGACGGCAGCGGCGACGGACAGGCCGCTGGCTTCCAACACGGCAGGCAGGTGTACCGACATCGCGCCGAACACGAACGCGCTGGCCGACATGACGATGGCAAACAGCACCATGGCCAGGGTGCGCGCTTGGCCTTCCAATGGCGTGTCGGGAATGCTGGCGACGGAGGCCGTGGCAGTGCTGGCCGTTCTGACGTCTTCGCGCCGTGCCAGTCCCCACCAGTGCAGCGGCAGCGCGATGAGCAGGTTGATCGCGGCATAAACGAGTAAGGTGGTTCGCCAGCCGTACGCTCCGGTGATCACATGGCCCACGGGCCAGAAGACGGTCGAGGCAAATCCGCCGAACAATGTCAGATATGAGATTGCGCGGCGACCGTGCTGCGGCGTCACCTGCACCAGCGCGGCGAATGCGGCGTCATACAACGACATGCGCATGCCGAGGCCCATGACGATCCAGCCGGCGAGATAGACCACCGGATGCGTCGCGATGGCTACGATGGCCAGGGCTGCCGCGCACAGCAACGAACCGACACTCATGATCAGCCGGCCGCCGTGGCGATCGATCGCCTTTCCGATGGTGGTGGAGAAAATGCCCGACGTTAGCAGTCCGACGGTGAGGCCGGCGAACACGAGACTGCGGCTCCAGCCGGTATCGGCGGCAATCGGGCCGCCCAGCACGCCGAGGGCATACAGCGTGGTGCCCCAGGCAATGATCTGCGTGATTCCGAGTGCGAATATTGCGGTGCCGGTGGGTGCGCACAGCCAGGCGAGCCAAGCGGGTCTGGGTCTGGCACTTTCACCGGGCGGCATCTTGGGCTCAGGGTTCATCGCGCACTCAAGGAGCTGTCACATTACAGACTGAGCCTCGAAGAGACAGTAGGAACCGCTTCGAAATTCACCTGTGACGATGCTAAGACGCATAGGAAAGCCCATCAGCTATGTCTTTCCTGAAACCCAAAAGGATGTGCCATGTCATCAGAACGCGTCGCCATGATCAGTGCCGGCGGAAGTGGAATGGGCGCCGACGCCGCGCGGCAGCTTGCGGCCGATGGCTTCAAGGTCGCGATACTGTCGTCATCCGGAAAGGGTGAAGCGCTGGCTAAGCAACTCGGCGGTATCGGTGTCACTGGCTCCAACCAGTCGAACGACGATCTGAAGCGTTTGGTCGATGCGGTGATGAGCACCTGGGGCCGCATCGATGTGCTGGTGAATAGCGGCGGACATGGCCCGCGCGCGCCCATCCTGGAGCTGACCGACGAGCAGTGGCATGGCGGCCTCGACGTCTACCTGATGAACGTCATCCGCCCGACGCGACTGGTGGCGCCGATCATGGTGCAGCAGAAGTCCGGCGCGATCATCAACATCTCGACCTTTGCGACCTTCGAGCCCGATCCGGTATTCCCGACCTCCGGCGTGTTCCGCGCCGGCCTCGCCGCCTACACCAAGCTGTTCGCCGACAAGTATGCCGCTGACAACGTGCGCATGAACAACGTACTTCCAGGCTTCTTCGACAGCCTGCCCGAGAAGGAAGAGTTCCGTTCGCGCATCCCGATGGGCCGCTACGGCAAGAGCTTCGAGGAAATGGGCGCGACGATCGCGTTCCTGGCCTCGCCGGGCGCGGGTTACATCACCGGACAGAACATCCGGATTGATGGCGGTATTACGCGCTCGGTCTGACCGTCGCTGCGAATTGCAGCACGCATGCGGGCGGACCAACCCGCATGCGGCGATGCCGCGCCGCTTGACCATGCCCAACCTCTGGACGATCGCTGCCGCAGAGCCAATATGCTTGGCTGAGGAGATCCGAACGTGAGCGATCAGGAAGAGAACCGCTTCGCGGCGCGCGCGGCGCGCTATATGCGAGTTGGAACGAACGTCGGGGCGGTGGCGGCCAAGGTTGCCGGCCAGCGGCTGTTCGGCATTGAGGGCGACCGTTCCAAAAACGCTATGGAGCTGGCGGCGGCGCTGGGCGGTCTCAAAGGGCCGATCATGAAGGTCGCCCAGTTGCTTTCGACGATCCCCGAAGCCCTGCCGCCTGAATACGCGCGCGAGCTTGCGCAATTGCAAAGCCAGGCGCCGGCCATGGGACCAGCGTTCGTACGCCGCCGCATGCAGGCCGAGCTAGGGCCGGATTGGCAATCCAAATTCGCCCGCTTTGAACCGACCGCTTCGGCTTCCGCGTCGCTGGGGCAGGTGCATAAAGCGGTTGCGCACGATGGCCGCTCGCTGGCCTGCAAGCTGCAGTATCCCGACATGCAGTCGGCGGTCGAAGCCGACGTCAATCAGCTCAAAATGGTGTTCTCCATCCATGCTCGGATGGACCCGGCTGTCGATACGCGCGAGATCCTGACCGAAATTTCAGCCCGCCTGCGCGAGGAGCTGGATTACAATCTCGAAGCGCGCCACATCGCACTGTACGCATTGATGCTCGCTGACGAACCGCTGATCCGCGTGCCCGATGTGGCCAGCGAGTTGTCGACGGGACGTCTGCTGACCATGAGCTGGCTCGAAGGCAAGCCGCTGCTCAGCTACAAAACCGCGCCGCTGGAAGACCGCAACACCATCGCGCGCGCTATGTTCCGTGCCTGGTGGTATCCGTTCAGCCATTACGGCGTGATCCATGGCGATCCGCACCTTGGCAACTACACCATCTTCGAGGGCAGCGACGGTCGGCCAGGTGGCATCAACCTGCTCGATTACGGCTGTATCCGGACGTTCCGCACCAAGTTCGTGCAGGGCGTGGTCGATCTGTATACCGGCCTTTCGACCGGCAATCAGGATCTCGTCGTGCACGCCTACGAGACCTGGGGCTTCAATGGGCTGACCAAGGAATTGATCGAGGCCATGAATATCTGGGCCCGCTTCATCTATGGCCCGTTGCTGGATGATCGCGAGCGCACCATCGCCGAAGGCACGACGCCGGCCGAGTACGGCCGGCGCGAGGCTTTTACGGTGCATAAGATCCTGAAGGAGAAGGGGCCGGTCACCGTGCCCCGTGAGTTCGTGTTCATGGATCGCGCCGCGATAGGTCTCGGCGGTGTGTTCCTGCATCTCGATGCGCGCATGAACTGGTATCGTCTGTTCAACGAGACGATCGAGGATTTCAATATCGATACGGTGGCCGAACGCCAGCGGACCGCCTTCGCGGCAACCGGCGTGCCGCTGCCTTAAGGCTTTCGATGAGTACGGTTGCGATGTGCGATGATAGCTGCGAGCAGAGCGTCTGCTCTGCTGCAGCCATTGTGATCGCCCGAGCATCGAATCCAGCGTCGGGCCCATGCAAAGCCGAAGCCATCGATGGGGAAATATTCAGTACCGTTCGGGTACGTAGCGCTCTTTCGGAACCGGTTTACGAACATAGTCCGGACTATAAACGCGCTGAGGCAGGTCAACAGTCGGCCGCCTGATCTCTTCGTATGGAAACTGTGCCAACAGGTGCGCGATGCAGTTCAGACGTGCCCGCTTCTTGTCGACGGCCTCAACGACCCACCACGGCGTGGCCGGCGTATGCGTGCGCTCGAGCATGTCTTCTTTCGCGCGCGTGTAGTCCTCCCACCTGCGACGCGACTCCAAATCCATAGGTGACAGCTTCCACTGCTTGAGCGGATCTACGTTACGCACGTGGAAGCGCAGATGCTGCTCCTCATCGGAAATGGAAAACCAGTACTTGATCAGGATCGTACCGGAGCGCACGAGCATCAGCTCGAACTCCGGCACCGAGCGGAAGAATTCCTCGACTTCCTCCTCGGTGCAGAAGCCCATGACGCGCTCGACACCTGCTCGGTTGTACCAGGAGCGGTCGAACAGCACGATCTCTCCCCCTGCGGGGAGGTGAGAGACATAGCGCTGGAAATACCACTGGGTCTTTTCGCGTTCGCTGGGGGCCGGCAACGCTGCTACCCGGCAGACGCGTGGATTGAGCCGCTGGGTAATGCGCTTGATCGCACCACCTTTGCCCGCTGCGTCACGTCCTTCAAACAAAACAACGACTTTCAGCTTCTTGTGCGCCACCCAGTCTTGCAGCTTCACGAGTTCGCTCTGCAGACGAAACAGCTCACGAAAGTAGGTCTTGCGGTCAAGCTCTCCCTCAACCGTGGGCTCGCCGGTGTCCGATAGCAGGCTATCCAGCCGCTCATCATCGAGCTCCATCTCCAGCTCCTCGTCGAAGCTGTCGACTGCTTCGGCCTGAAGCCGGCGCCAAAGTTCGTCACTCGGATTGTGCGTCATCCCCGCCTGCCTTGAATTGCGCGTTGCGTTCAAACTCAGCAATTTCCCTAGATTTGCTATGTTATTATGACAGACTGAATTTGCTAGTACTCCCGCTGGCCGGGACTGAGCCGCGCCGTACGCGTCAACTGGGTAATGCGTCGGCGAGCGGGCCGGGCGGTCGGCACAATCCGCATCAACCAAATGCACGACATCAGATTGTCTATCAGCTTGCAACCTGGCCCGGCGGCCCTGATGGATGGGCCTGATGCAATCGTCGCGATTGTCCGCAGTTGGGCACAAACGAGCGCCGGGGTACTCTGTCGAGGGAAAATGTCCGCCGGTCGGCTTTTATCATCGCTGAGAGGAGACGAGGCTCACGAGTACGGTCCAGGTGACTTACACCCACCGCTCGCAATCATGCTGCCAGCGGCGGCGGTAGCTGGTCTCGCGTCCGCCGCTCGATACCTGAGCTATGACCTGTCCTCATACTGTTGCTGCGCGCCTGCGGCTGTGCGCCAGGAGTGCTGCCACGGCGCACGAGGCCATTCGCGTCCTCAAATTATCGGCTCGAGACGTCAGAATGATCGGCACGCGCGCACCGAGCACGATCCCGGCCGCGTCAGCTCGAGAGAGGAACGTCAAATTCTTCGCAAGCATATTGCCGGCCTCCAGGTCGGGCACGACTAAGATTTGCGCGTTTCCGGCAACCGGGGACTTGATGCCTTTGATCTGTGCGGCGACCGGACTGATAGCGTTATCAAAAGCCAAGGGGCCGTCTAGTATTCCACCGGTAATCTGACCGCGATCGGCCATTTTGCAGAGCGCTGCCGCCTCGATCGTGGACGGAATTGTCAGTGTAACCGTTTCAACTGCTGACAGTATAGCGACCTTGGGAATTCCGAGGCCCAGCCCGGCATAAAGATCTATCGCATTCTGGATGATGTCGCGTTTCGCATCCAGGTCAGGCGCGATGTTAACAGCCGCATCCGTTATGAAAAGCGTTTGGGGGTGATGGGGAACATCCATGACGAAGACATGGCTGATGCGGCGACCTGTACGCAGACCCACATCCCGTTTCATGACTGCGCTCAACAGCTCGTCGGAGTGGAGACTGCCCTTCATCAATAGTTCCGCCTTGCCCATCCGAATGATCTCGACGGCCTTCTCCGCTGCCGCTTTGCTATGAGGCGCATCGATAAGCTCGGTATCTCCGATGTCGATGTGGGCGTTTTCGGCGACTGCCCGTATTCGCTGCTCCGACCCGACGAGAATGGGCGCGATCAGTCCGTGTTCCTTGGCTTCTATGGCACCTTTGAGCGAACTCTCATCGCAGGGATGAGCGACCGCTGCTGGGAGTGGCGCAAGCGATTTGGCGGCATCCAGAAGCCGATCGTACTTGGATTGATCTCCCGTTCTGGCAGCAGAGCCGGGCTGCACTTTTTTTAGCGCACTACGATTGCGCCGTACGTGCGGTTGCGTCACCATCTGAGAAACAGCCCGACATCGCCGGGCAAGCCTTCAGGCCAGCTAATGATCTCCGCGTGCATTTTATAACCGAGGGGCCGCAGCTCCTTTTCGTAGAAGTCGCGGGCGCGCTTTGCGAAGCCTTCGAGGCTGCTTGGCCACTCAGGATCGCCAATGTTTATTCGACGGCCGCCGTCACTGCAGTACGAGCACGGAAATGCAACGACCATAATCTGGTGTTGACCCTGCTCGGCTGCGATCCGCACGGCTTCATTAATGCGATCTATGGCTAGAGGATGGATGTCGCGGGACAGGAATGCCTCACGCAGGTCGCTCCTTCTTTTCTCCGCCATTTTTTTAATCTGCCGTTCCTCATCTAACTTCGCCATCTCGGCGTCTGAGGTGATCTGCTTAAGATCATTAGGGCGCAACAGCTCTGCCATGGGACTCGTTCCTAGTGTGAGGGATTCCAATGAACATGCCTTTTGCGCTTGCTGGGTCGCGCCGGCGATCGCGTGCTTTGCTGCAGCACTTGCTCTGGTGTGCTCTTGCTGTGCCGCATCGCTTCATCGAGGATTTTCTCGATCTCCGTAAGCCGCTTCCTGCTCTCCGCGCTATGCGGGCCGACCACATCCATAAGCTCGTGAAATTTGGCCACCAGTTGCATTGCGCGTTCCGGATTTTCGGCCAACATTCTTGGGATCGCGTCCAATGCGCGTCGCTCGTCTACAAGGAGCGTAAAGTATTGCTTCCGAAGCATCGCCTTGAATTTGGAGATGCTGAGATCGCCACCCGTCTCATCGCGGACACGTCGAAGAAAGTTGAACCCGCGCTCATCTACGATGCCATCAGGTATGCGCACGTATAGCAGCGCGCGAATCAACGCTTCGCGTGGGCCGCCATCGGCGATGGATTTCTTCAAATCTTCTGAACGCCGTTGACGCAGCTCGACCCAGTTGGGGTCTTTCGACATTTTAAGCCGTTGAAGGGGTGCAGCGTTGGAGATACCAGCGATCGCTTGGATATGGGGAGCACCATAGAACGCGCAAAAGGCCAGCTCGGAGACGGCGTCGCGCCAATCTCGAAACGCATCGAGCGACTGCGCGACCGATTCCGATATCTGCTCCTGGAATTGCCATAGTACATTTTCTCGTTCAACCGGATGGCGGCTCTCCAAAACATTCGCCGCCAGCGACGACAATTGCTGGCCAGCCGGTGCGGGCAATGCAAATAAGTCATATTGCAGGCGAAGAGGATGAAACTGCCGCCACGTCTGAGCTGCGCTATCGCTGCACCACAATCGCACCCATGGCTGCAGAAACGCCCTGTATAGGCTTAGATTGATATCGGAAATGCGCGCCGCAGTGGCGAATCTTCGATCATCGTCCGCGTCATTGCCACCCAATTTGCGGATATCATCCAGAGTCCTTTGTTCGAAACGTACCAGATACTCTCCCTCGATGAGGCCGGAAGCGCCTTCCTGTTTTGGCGTGATGACGGCTTCGTAAAGTCCGGGCGGCAGTACATCGATGAGATCGATATTGCTCGTAAACTCACCATGCTCTTTCTGGGCGACGCCGCCAGATACAAAAATTCCCAGGTGCCCGACTGTATCGTGGATGGCATAGACGATCGTCTGGCCGTTCATGCGAATATCGTCGGCGCTGTCGTAGATATCGATGACCCACTGCAGTGCCTGCTGAGGCGGTGTGATGTTATCGGCTTTCGAGCAAAACACCACGATGGGCGATCGGATGTTGCGCAAATCTATCGGCGCGCCGTCAGACCAACTGATTGCGCCCTGTGTCAGCTTATTGCCTACAAAGAGCTCATCTACGATGAACTGTATTTCCTCTGCATTGAGAAGGACGTGGGATCCCCACCATTGCTCGAACTGCAAATAGCGGGCGCTCTCCGTATCGATTTTTGAGTACAGATTGTAATGTTTTTTCCAGAATGTGTTTGATGGATTTAGGCCCTCGAAGTTTGAAACAAGCCACGCGCCGTCGAACTTGCCACCACCAAGATCGCTTGCGAGCGCAGTCATCCAACTGCCGCCGAGCAGTCCGCCAGTGTAGCGCATGGGATTGTGTCCCCGAACGCCGGCCCAATAAGACAACGGAGAGCCGGCAACAATGATAGGACCGAACAATTCCGGTCTGGTTGCTGCAAGCATCACGACCGCCCAGCCTGCTTGGCAATTGCCAACGACGACAGGTTTGCCATCGGCTGATGGGTGCGCGGCTCCCACATATTCAATGAAATGAGCTTCCGCGCGGGCAATATCCTCAATCGTCTGTCCAGGCTCCGGATTGGGAAGGAAGCCAATGAGATAACACGGATGGCCCGCCTTGAACGCGACGCCGATCTCGCTCTGAGGCTTAAATCCTCCGATGCCCGGCCCATGCCCCGCGCGCGGATCTACGACGATGAACGGCCGTTTCTTTTCATCAATCCTGCTGCTGTCTGGTGGCTTAACACGGGCCAGGACATAGTTGACCGGTCTCTGAAGTGTGCGACCGTCGATAACAGGCTCGCATTCAAACGTCAGAACATGTGGCGCGATTTTTGCCTCGTGCGCGGCACGCAGCTCGGACCGGCTGTGAAGAACATCAAAAAATAGGACGCTTCGCTCTATAGCGTCCAACCAGTAATCGGCGATGTCTTTAACAATGCAGCCGCCAAGCGCATGCAACTGCTTGCCGGAATCCTCGCGCTCGACCGCCGTCATCATCCAGCCACCACAATACGCAACCAGCCAAGCGCAAGCCTGACGCTCGACCCGAGCTGACTTCCTCTACCCTGCAGAGTACGAACGCCTGAAAATTGCGTGAGGCAGGCAATAGTTCCCGTGTCATGCAAAAATATGGCAGTTGGTTTCTGTCAGTTCGTGCCACATAGTAATGACTGTTTCCAAGACGCCCTTCCGCGCGTTGATGTCGGGAATATTGCTCCTGAATCGGATGCCGGAATTTTATCGGCAAACAGCGACCCGAGCACAGGTCATGCCGCCATCATTACCAAAGTCGAGATTTTCGTGGATCAGAAAATGGCGAAGAAGCCTGGCACTGTTCCTGCTCGCGCTCTTGGTCGGCATCGTTATGTATCTCACTAAGAATATAGACCGAGATACATTCTTAAACTATGCGGCGCTTGGTTTATTGCTATTTGTATTCGTGACGCTGTTCTACGGCATCATCGCTGTTCACGACGTCCCCTACGAAATCGCCAAACATCGGAATCATCCTCATCAGGACGCAATTCAAGCGGCCGGATGGGTGAGCCTGTTCACGCTTCATGCGCTTTGGCCATTTTTGTGGATCTGGGCGATGCTCTATCGTCCCGACAGAGGCTGGGGATTAAGGGGCGCAGCCGAGGAATCCGATGGCGGCAATGAGCATAGCAGCGATATTAAAGAACTGGAGCGACGGATCGCTGCCTTGGAACAACGCAGGGACAGTGGAGCGAAGTAGTGGAACTGCTTCTCATTCTCACGTACGCGGCGATATGCATTGCGATCTTTAAGATATTTCAGATCCCAGTGAACAAGTGGACGCTTCCGACTGCGGCCCTTGGAGGAATTTTGCTTATTGGCGCGATTCTTCTCGTTATGAACTACAATCACCCGTTCACTGCCAATGCGCGGATTTATTTTGCCACCACGCCGATCATGCCGGATGTAAAGGGTCGCGTTATTGAAGTGCCCGTCGTGGCCAATGCGTCGTTAGAAAAGGGCGATATACTATTTCGTTTGGACCCGGAACCTTATCAGATAGAGGTAACCCGTCGCCGCGCTGCTCTTGCAGAGGTGGAGCAGAATGTCGCTCAGCTCAAAGCGGCGCTCGACGCGGCGCAGAGCACGGTTGATGAGGCGACAGCTCAGCGGGATTCTGCGCGCGATGCCTACAATAGATATGAAACGGGCAACGAGAACGCCAGACTGGGTGGCCGTCCCATGCCTTTTTCGGTTGCGCAGGTCGAAAACCGCCGCGGCGTGTATCTGGCAGCAGAAGGTGCGAGGCAGGCTGCCGTCGCGAGGACGGAGCAGGCAAGAGCGGCGTACCAATCGCAGATCGACGGCGTCCATACGTCGGTGGCACGCATGCGCGCCGAACTTCGGGACGCGGAATACGACCTCGAAATGACAACCGTCCGTGCGCCTGGGCCTGGATTTGTGACACAGGTTGGCCTGCGGCCGGGAATGTACGTCATTCCCGCGCCGTTGCGCCCCGTTATGGTGTTCGTGCACGACGACGATCGGACACTGGCCGCAGCGTTTCCTCAAAATGCGCTGTTGCGCGTCAAGGCCGGCGACGAAGCGGAGATCGCATTCGATGCGCTGCCCGGCACAATTCTCAAAGGACGGGTCAATAAGGTTTTGGAAGCGATTGCGCCCGGTCAGTTGCAACCCGCTGGTGCGCTTCAGGACATGGGTGAGCCGCTACCTGGAGGGCGTGCTGTGGCAATCATAGATCTGGAGGACGCGCCGCCTGATTTTACCATTCCTGGAGGCGCTGCGGCACAAGTCGCTCTTTATACGCCGCACTGGCACCACTTCGCGATTATCCGACGGATCCTGCTTCGGATGAGAAGTTGGGAAAATTACGTGTTCTTCGAGGGGCACTAAGAGTTGTCCTGGACGTCTTGCTTTAAGAGAACTGGCGACGACTTCCAGGTCTTCGCTCCTCAGCTCCGTTGCTAACCAGCACGATATTCCAAATGCGATAATAGCATCATTCGTGATGGTCTTCTCACGGCTGATCAATATCCGGCTTTTTGAATCATCTCTTCAGGCACCGCTCGGGAATGCTGAAGACGCGTCTTAAGGCTTGTGGTTCGCCTTACGCCTAGCCCTGTCCTTGCCTTTGGCGCACGATTAAACGTAGTCGGTCCCCGTTCCCGAGGTCTCTTGGCGAGCGGCCTCTGGACAGCTACTAGTAGCTGATAACGCGTGGGCGGCATGAACCGCTCCAGCAAATCGATAGCGGGAGGCAATCGCAGTGGATTACGTCCTCGAAGCAGAGGGGCTGACCAAGCAATTCAGCGGATTTCGGGCTGTTTCTAACGTTTCGCTGAAATTGGAGCGAGGTACGATACATGCACTTATTGGCCCGAACGGCGCGGGCAAAACAACGTGCTTTAATCTTCTAACCAAGTTTCTGGAGCCGACAGAAGGCGCCATCCGGCTCAATGGCCGCGACATCACCGGCCTTAGCTCGGACGCCGTCGCACGTCTCGGTATGGTGCGCTCCTTCCAGATTTCAGCGACCTTCCTGAACCTCACCGTTCTGGAAAACGTGCGGCTCGCAGTTCAGCGCCAGCGTGGCGATTCCTTCGATTTCTGGCGCAGCAAGAGCGTGCTTCGCGAGCTTGAAAGCAAGGCGCTGGATCTGATCGAAGCGGTTGGGCTTGAAGACTACGTAGATACCAAGGCAGCGGAATTGCCCTATGGGCGCAAGCGCGCGTTGGAACTCGCAACGACACTGGCGCTGGATCCTGAAGTTCTGCTGCTCGATGAGCCGACCGCGGGTATGGGCCATGAAGATGTCGGTCGCATCACTGACCTGATCCGCCGCGTCTCGAAGGGGCGCACCACGCTAATGGTCGAGCATAATCTGGGCGTCGTAGCAGATCTCTGCGATCGCATCACGGTGCTTACACGTGGCGAGGTTCTGGCCACGGGAGACTACGCGACGGTTTCCAAGGATCCACGAGTCATCGAGTCCTACATCGGAGGTGGCGCGCATGCCTGAAATCATGCTGGACGTTCGCAACCTGCACGCCTGGTACGATCAAAGCCATGTCCTGCACGGCGTCGATCTCACGGTTCGCCGTGGCGAGCTCGTCACGCTGTTGGGCCGCAATGGTGCCGGGAAATCAACGACGTTGAAATCCATTATCGGTCTCGTGTCGAAGCGCACGGGTTCGGTGCGCTTCGAAGATGTTGAAACTGTTGGGCTTCCCTCCCACGAAATCGGCCGCCTGGGTATTGCGTTCTGCCCCGAAGACCGCGGCATCTACGCGACGCTCGATGTTGAGGAGAACCTGCACCTGCCGCCTGTTGTGCGGCCCGGCGGCATGAGCGTCGAAGACGTGCTCAGTCTGTTTCCCAATCTGCGCGAACGTCTACGCAGTCAGGGCACACGGCTGTCGGGCGGTGAGCAGCAAATGCTGGCAATCGGACGCATTTTGCGAACCGGCGCGCCGCTGCTGCTGCTCGATGAGCCGACAGAGGGTCTGGCGCCTGTAGTTGTCGAACAGATCGGTGGGGTGATACGTCGGCTTAAGCAATCGGGTTTCACGATCCTGATGGTCGAGCAGAATGTGCGATTTGCGAGTTCCGTCGCCGACCGGCACTATGTGATGGATCGCGGTCGCGTCATCGAATCCTTCGATAACAAGCGGCTCGTCTCAGACTTCGATCGCATCGTCGGCTTGCTCGGAGTCTAGGTTAGCTTCGCCTGCTTGTGCATTTGAAAGCGTGATGGCCGGAAACCGGTCATTCGCTTGAAAGTGTTCGAGAAAGCGAATGGGTTCTGATAGCCGACCTGAAGCGCGATGCCCTCGACTGTTGCGTGAGTGGTGGCAAGGCAGTGGGCAGCATACTGGATGCGCAGATAGGTGAGCTGCTGCATCGGACTGCGACCCAGACTGGCCTGACAGAGTCGACGCAGATGCTCGCCGCTCATGTTTGCAAGTTCAGCAAGCGAAGAGACTGTCCACGGATGGGCAAGATCAGCCTGGACGGCTTCCCAGACGACGCGCAGTCGGTCTTCCCGCTGCAGCGGTTCGGCAAATCGAGAGATGTAATGCTCGATCAGATCAATCCACAGCGTTGCCGATCCCGAATTGCCGCCGGCTTCGACCTCGCGATAAAGCCCCAGGATTGCGTGCTGCAGTGCCTCCGCTGGAAAATTTGCCATGACAGGCGCAATGAAACCGATCGCCGAGCGTGGCGATTGCGGCATGTATCGCACCCAACAGTATTGCCAGCGCTTCGAGGGAATAGCGTGAAAGGCATGCAGCACGTGCGCCGGCGCCAGCGATACCATGCCCGCGCGATGTGGACGCCAGCGCCCGTCCAGCAGAATTCGGCCTTCGCCGCCGAGGCTGGCGTGGACGTACGTTCCGCTGAGGTGTGTTCTGACTATGCGATATGGCGCTGCAGCATCGCCGACACCGACGTGGGAAATCAGTCGTTTCTCCAATGCGCTACAGTCTTCTGCGCGCACGATAAGCTGGCGCGTGTGGCGACCAACGATGTGGGTTTCAGATAGATCATCGTGCGGAGTAGCCATGGATAATGCCTGATTAGCTAAACTAGTGTGGAGAATAATAACAAACCTGCACTCGTCCTATAGGGAGGACTACATGGCAAGAAAACTCGCAAGAACGATCTTTGCTGCCTCGGCTTTGGCGCTCGGCACGTCGGCCGCATCTGCCCAGGTTTCAGACGATGTTGTGCGTATCGGTGTGCTGGCCGATATGTCGGGCATCTACAGCGACCTTTCTGGCAAGGGTGCCGTGGAAGCGGTCAAGATGGCTGCTGAAGATTTCGGCGGCAGTGTTCTCGGCAAAAAGATCGACGTTATTTTCGCTGATCACCTGAACAAGCCGGACGTCGGCGCTGCCAAGGCGCGCGAATGGTTCGATACCGGCGGCGTTGACATGATCAACGATCTCGCCAACTCCGGCGTTGCGCGCGCGGTTGCCGCCGTCGCCAAAGAGAAGAAGCGTCACATCATCGTCAATGGCGCTTCCAACATGGGCATCACGAACGAGCTGTGCTCGCCCTATGCCATCCATTACGCCTATGACGCCTATTCTCTGGCGCACGGAACAGGCAAGGCTGTCGTCGAGAGCGGTGGCAAGACATGGTTCTTCCTGACTGTCGATTTCGCCTTCGGTATCGGCCTGGAGCAGCAAGTCTCCAACGTCGTTCGTGACGCCAAGGGCCGGGTCGTCGGCGCTGCGCGTCATCCGCTCGCGACGACGGACTTCTCGTCCTACGTCCTCCAGGCACAGGCCTCGAAGGCAGAGATCATCGGCATCGCGTCTACCGGCGCCGACGCGGTCAACGCAATTCGTGCCGCGGCGGAGTTCGGCGCAACCAAGAACCAGAAGCTCGCTGCTCTGCTGTTGTGGATCGAGGACGTACACGCGCTCGGACTGCCGGCAGCGCAAGGGCTGATGCTTACCAATGCCTGGTACTGGGACATGAATGACGACACGCGCAAGTTCGCGCAACGCTTCCATGACCGCGTGGGCAAAATGCCGAACATGGCGCAGGCGGCCGACTACTCGTCGACCATGATGTACCTCAACGCTGTCAAGGCGGCCGGCACTGACGATCCTGATAAGGTCTCCGCCAAGATGCGTGAGATGACGGTCAGCGACATGTTCACAAAGGAAGGCAAAGTCCGCGTCGACGGCCGCTTCGTGCATGACATGTACCTCTGGCAGGTCAAGACGCCTGAGGAGTCCAAGAAGCCTTGGGACTATCTGAAGTCTGTTGCGACCATTCCGGCAGATCAGGCCTTCCAGCCGCTCTCCGAGAGCAAGTGCGATCTCGTCAAGAAGTGACGCTTTGAAAAGATCGGGTGCTGCGCGGCTCATCGGTCCGCGCAGCGCCTGAGCTATCCGGCGGGATTGAGGATTACATGGAAATCTTGGGCGTTCCCATTCAAGCGTTGCTCGGGCAGATCATGCTCGGGCTCGTCAATGGCGCCTTCTATGCGGTCCTCAGCCTCGGCCTCGCGATCATCTTCGGCCTGCTGCGCATTGTGAACTTCGCACACGGGGCCTTCTTCATGGCCGGCGCTTTCGTCGCGCTGCTGATCGGCCGCAATCTGGGCATCGGATACTGGCCCGCGATGATCATTGCGCCGCTGATAATTGGCTTGGTCGGCATCTTGTTCGAGCGTTTGCTGCTCAGGCGTATCTACGGTCTCGATCCGCTCTATGGTTTGCTACTTACATTCGGCGCAGTTCTGGTGCTTGAAGGTGGTTTCCGCGTCGCATTCGGCTCTTCGGGCAATCCGTTTCCGACGCCGCCCCAGCTCACGGGGGTGTGGAATCTCGGCTTCATGATCCTGCCGATCTATCGCGCCTTCGTCATTTTCGTCGCGATCGTCGCCTGCGTCGGTACGTGGATCCTGATCGAGAAGACGCGCATGGGGTCATATCTGCGCGCGGCGACCGAGCGGCCTGAGCTGACGCAGTCGTTCGGCATCAACGTGCCGGTTCTCCTGACGCTGACCTATGGTGCGGGCGTCGCGCTTGCCGGATTTGCCGGCGTGCTCGCCGCGCCGATCCAGCACGTCAATCCGCAGATGGGTTCAGATCTCGTCATCATCGTTTTCGCCATCGTTGTTATTGGCGGCCTCGGATCGATTGTCGGATCGGCCATGACCGGTCTTGGACTCGGTATCATCGAGGGACTGACCAAGGTCTATTACTCCGAGGCATCGACCACGGTCGTATTCCTCGTCATGGCGCTTGTCCTTCTGCTGCGTCCGGCTGGCTTGTTCGGCCGCGAGGAGGGGTAAGATGTCGGCCACCATTCAGCGCCCGCTGTTCCTGCTGCTGGCCGCGATGCTGATCGCCGTGCCGTTCTTTCCGCAGATCGTCTATCCCGTCTTCGTAATGAAGGTGATGTGCTTCGCGCTATTCGCATGCGCGTTCAACCTGCTTCTCGGGCATACGGGCATCGTTTCGTTCGGCCACGCAGCCTTCTTCGGCGGGGCTGCCTACATCACTGGCTATACTGTGCGCGAGTTGGGCTTGACGCCCGAAATCGGGATCATCGCTGGCATTGCTTTCGCGACAATCCTCGGTGCGGGCTTCGGTGCTTTGGCGATCCGACGTCAGGGCATCTACCTCGCCATGATCACTCTCGCGCTGGCGCAGATGGTCTATTTCACGTTCCTCCAAGCACCCTTCACGGGGGCAGAGGACGGCATGCAGCCTATCCCGCGCGGCTGGTTGTTCGGCGTCATCGACCTGCGCAGCGATTTCAATCTCTACTTCTTCGTACTGGCCTGCGTAGGCGGTGGGCTTTGGCTCGTCCATCGCATCGTCAACTCGCCGTTCGGCGAAGTCCTGCGCGGCATTCGCGAGCATGAACCGCGCGCGCGCTCGCTGGGCTATGCGGTCAATCGTTATAAGATTCTGGCGTTCGCGCTCTCCGCGGGGCTGTCCGGCCTCGCGGGTTCGCTGAAGTGCCTCGTGTTTCAGCTCGCCGCGCTAACCGACGTTCACTGGCATATGTCCGGCGACGTTATTCTCATGACGCTGCTGGGGGGAATGAATTCCGTATTCGGGCCGGCCATCGGCGCCGTCCTGATCTCGATGCTGCATCACTATTTCGACGCGCTCGGCGCCTGGGTGACGATCGTCGTCGGTCTGATCTTCATCGTCTGCGTGCTTGTGTTCCGCCGCGGCATCGTCGGCGAGCTCAATCACATGCTTCAGACACGTCAAAACT